>CAZYJU010000080.1:0-4571 GCA_964647945.1 uncultured Actinomycetes bacterium
GTGAGTGGACCTGGTAATCAAAAATACTTAGCTGGTCTTAGCAATAAAACCAATTACTACCGTTGGATTGAATACTCACTCTCATCAACCCTGATGATTATTCTGATTTCAATCCTGAATGCAGTTTGGGATCTTGTTGGTCTAATCGCAATCGCGGGTGCAAATATTTCGATGATTCTCTTTGGATGGCTACAAGAAAAATATGAGGAACCTGGCAAAGGAAGTCTCTTGCCATTCTGGTTCGGATGTATCGCGGGAGCTATTCCTTGGATTGCGATGTTCTTATTGCTCTTCGCACCAGGTAGTTCGCAGAAAGCTCCGGGATTTGTTTATGGAATCGTCTTCTCTTTGTTCCTACTCTTCAATTGCTTTGCCTTGGTTCAATGGTTGCAATATAAAGAGATTGGAAAGTGGAAGGATTATTTGGCAGGCGAGAAGACTTACATCACGCTCTCGTTTGTTGCGAAATCACTTCTTGCTTGGCAGATCTTTGCAGGAACCTTAATTCCGCAATAATTCTCTAGAGAAGTTAAGCCAGAAACTTAGCTATTTCGATGTAGATCGGGATCCCGAGTACCAAATTAAATGGGAAAGTGATCCCGATGCTCGACATCAAAGCTAAAGATGAGTTGGCTTCAGGTAATCCGATATTTACGGCAGCTGGCGCTGCAATATAAGAGGCGCTAGCGCAGAGCACTCCCAAAATCGCAGCGCCTCCTATTGATAATCCAATCCAACTTCCAGTTGCAACTCCAAGCGCTCCTGCAGCTATCGGAAATATTGTGCCGAATACTGCAAGCGGTGCACCGACTTTTTTGATTTCAAACCAATTGCTTCCGGCCAAATAACCTAGATGCAGCAAGAAGAGCACCAGAAAACCGTTTAACAGATCAATGAAAAATGGTGTTACTTTTTCGTATCCACTATTTGTAGTGATTGCGCCAATTACCAAACCACCAACTAACAAAAGAACTGTTTTGCCAGTGGCCACCTCCATCAAAGTCTTGCTCCAGGCAACCTTCTTGTGGCCGAACCTAGAGCCAAGATAAACGCCGACAATCAAACCAGGGATCTCAAGTAGCGTTAATAACGCTGTGGCATAACCCTCTACTTCTAAACCGTTGTTTTCTAGGAATAACAGAGCTGCTGAGAAAGTAACTAACGAGGTTGATCCATAATGAGCTGCGATTGCGCCTCGATCAATTGGCTCCAATTTTTTTATAAACTTCAAAGTTGCATAGGCAAAGATCGGAATAATTACGCCCAACGCCAAAGTTGCCACGGCAGCTTTCCAGAAGCTAACTAAAGTGACGTCTCTTAAAGCGTTTCCGCCTTTTAAGCCGATTCCAAAAAGTAGGTAGATAGATATCAATTGGTATGCAGCTTCTGGGATTCTGACATCGCTCTTTAGCCGTGCCGCGATAAAACCAAAGACGAATACCAACACTGCAACTGAAGTTAAATTGTTTGCCGCCAGAGACCAGCTGTTATCCACTCAGGCCTCCTAATGTTCAATTAAGCCTAGCCTGCCGAAATATACCTGAAATTTCTTTCAGGTATAAAACATCTGAAACCACCGAATCAATTGGCTCGTTAGTAAACACTTTTCTCTAAAATCTACTCATGAATCGTCTGCAGTTTTTAGTATTTGCTTCGATAGCCTCACTTCTCTATAACTTCGCAATCTTGTTGGGGGTAACTCTTAATCTTGAGTGGGTGCGAACTAGGGCTGCTGGCGGTCAATATGAGACATTTCCAGTGGCTATTCGAGTTATTTATTTTGTGATGTCCTCGTTTATGGGAACTTTAATTTTCTGGCTTTGGGATCATCGAAACCAAATTCTTGATGGGCCTAGTAAAAGATTAGCGAAGATTTTTAGTCTGACCTTTGCAATAAGTACAGTTTTTCAATTAGCTTCTAGGTCAGCTGATGAGCGTTGGAATGCAATTCCAGCCACTATTTTGGCAATTACTTTCTGGCTTTTGAGTAGAAATAATTCGAAGAAGTAGCTTTCGTAATATTAAAAAGAAAATTAAAGTGGAGACTAGGGGAATCGAACCCCTAACCCCCTGCTTGCAAAGCAGGTGCTCTACCAATTGAGCTAAGTCCCCGTTAGAAACGAGAGTAAAACATATTTAATTGTCTTGCTTGGTGGGCCTAGGTGGACTTGAACCACCGACCTCTTCCTTATCAGGGAAGCGCTCTAACCAGGCTGAGCTATAGGCCCAAGCAAGGAAGCAAAATCTACCTTGTTCGCACTTCTAGCCCAAATCGCTTGTTTAAGCGGGCGTAACCGTATCAGCATCTTCGCTATTTTTGGTAACCGACAAGAGTGTTACACCCGCATCAAGATTTACCAATCTAACTCCCATGCTGTCACGACCAGTTTGGCGAATCTCTGACGCAGCAGTGCGCATCACCGATCCGTTAGATGTAATCGCCAAAATTTCATCCTTATCGCTTATTACCAGCGCACCAACTAATCCACCGCGTGCATCTTCATTAATCTTCGCTGCTTTGATTCCGATGCCACCACGATTTTGTAATCTGTATTCATCAAGCGGTGATTTCTTTCCAAATCCACCATCGGTTGCAGTAAATACAAATAAATTTGAATCATTTGCGTTAACTCTAGCCATCGCAAGCAATTCGTCATCTTTGCGGAATTTCATTCCGATTACACCAGTTGCACTTCGACCCATTGATCTGATTGTTTCATCGTTTGCAGAGAATCTAATTGACATGCCTTTTCTTGAAACCAATAACAGTTCGTCTGAATCTTTTGCAAGTGTCGCGCCAACGACTTCATCGCCATCTCGTAGTGAGATTGCGATCAAACCACCAGTGCGTGGTGAGTCATATTCGGTCAATGGAGATTTTTTGACCAAGCCAGATTTGGTTGCCAGCACTAAATATGGGACTGCTGAATAATCTTTGATTGATAACACTGCTGCAATCTGTTCGTCTGGTTTGAAGGCCATTAAATTTGCAACATGTTGTCCGCGGGCATCGCGGCCGGCATCTGGAAGTTCGTGCACTTTTGCGCGGTAGACGCGACCTTTATTGGTGAAAAAGAGGAGCCAATCATGCGTTGAGGCAACAAAGAAATGATCCACAACGTCGTCTTGTTTTAGCGAAGCACCTTTAACACCTTTGCCACCGCGACGTTGGCTGCGATAAAGCTCGGCGCGAGTACGTTTTGAATATCCACCACGAGTTACTGTAACCACTACATCTTGATCTGGAATCAAATCTTCAGCGCTGAAATCTCCCTCTGCAGCGACGATTTGAGTACGGCGATCATCACCATATTTTGTAACCAATTCAGTTAATTCGGTTTTGACTATCTCGCGCTGTTTTTCAATACTTCCAAGAATCACATTTAATTCATTAATTTCGGCCATCAATCCGTCATATTCGTCATTAATTTTCTGACGTTCGAGAGCCGCCAAGCGGCGAAGTTGCATATCAAGAATCGCATTGGCTTGTACTTCATCAACTTCGAGAAGCTTCATTAAGCCTTCGCGCGCCTCTTCGGAGGTAGAAGATGCGCGAATCAATGCGATTACAGCATCTAACGCATCAAGTGCCTTGAGATATCCGCGCAAGATATGTGCACGGCGCTCTTTCTCTGCCAATCTAAATTTAGAGCGGCGGACAATTACCTCAATTTGATGTTCGATGTAGTAACGAACAAATTCATCCAAACGTAAAGTGCGCGGTACGCCATCAACTAGCGCCAACATGTTGGCACCAAAGGTGTCTTGTAGTTGGGTATGTTTGTAAAGATTGTTTAAAACAACTTTAGCAATCGCGCCAGACTGTAGAACTATTACTAGGCGTTGGCCAAGGCGTTCGTTGCCTTCATCTCGAACATCCGAGATTCCTTTGATCTTTCCATCTTTAACTAATTCTGCGATTTTTAGAGCCAAGTTATCGGGGTTTACTTGATAAGGAAGTTCGGTAACAACCAAACAAGTGCGCTTGTTGATCTCTTCTACATTTACAACTGCGCGCATCGTGATTGAACCACGGCCAGTTCGGTAAGCCTCTTCGATTCCGCCGCGGCCAACAATCAATGCGCGGGTAGGGAAATCCGGTCCTTTAACTACTTTTAATAATTCAGCTAATAATTCTTCGCTACCTGCATCTGGGTGTTCTAGCGCCCAAGTAACGCCTTCTGCAATCTCTCTTAAATTATGTGGTGGGATGTTGGTTGCCATACCAACTGCGATACCTGCAGAACCGTTAACTAACAGATTTGGAAAACGTGATGGAAGGACAGTTGGTTCTTGTGATCTTCCATCGTAATTTGGAACGAAGTTGACGGTATCTTCATCGATATCGCGCATCATCTCCATGGCAATGGGTGATAGTCGCGCTTCGGTATAACGCATCGCTGCTGCTGGATCGTTTCCGGGGCTACCAAAATTTCCATTGCCATCTACTAATGGATAACGAAGCGACCAAGGTTGGGCTAAACGAACTACGGTGTCATAAATCGCGCCATCGCCATGTGGGTGGTAATTACCCATGACATCACCGACGATGCGTGAAGATTTGTAGTAAC
>CAZYJU010000081.1:0-1983 GCA_964647945.1 uncultured Actinomycetes bacterium
CAGCTGTTCGATCGGCCCAGCCACGATACTTACCGTTAATTATTTCATCTGACATGCCCTCAGTCATTGAATCGCCGAGAGCTAGAAAACGCTTATATGCCATTGCGCTTCCTGTCGATTGCATAAAGAGCAATCGACATCGCCACACTTGCATTAAGTGATTCAACGGTATTGCTCATTGGGATTGAGATTAACAAATCACAATTTTCTCTAACTAAACGAGAGAGGCCTCGTCCTTCACTGCCAACCACGACGTAGAGAGGTTGATCAGCTATTTCAATTTCCTCAACGCTGGTATCAGCATCGCCATCTAGACCCACTACAAAGCAACCAAACTCTTTAGCATCTTGCATCGAGCGAACCAGGTTAGTTACCTGTGCGATCGATAAGCGCGCTGCAGCTCCTGCTGATGATTTCCAAGCAGCCGCAGTTATTGGCGCATTCCGGCGCTCTGGAATCAATAAGCCATCTGCGCTAAATGCAGCAGCGCTTCTGGCAATTGCGCCGATATTTCTCGGATCGGTTACGCCATCAACTGCTACAAAGAGTGCGGGTGATTTGGCGCGCGCAAATATTTCTTTCTGGGATGAATATTGGAATGGCTTTGCAACTAGGGCAATACCTTGGTGATTTGCAATTCCGGTCATATTTTCAATCTGGCGACGTTCTACTTCTCTAATACTTAAACCAGATTTCTGAGCTAAGCGAACGCTCTCTTCTAGCCGTTCATCAATATCAACGCCGGTTGCAACAATTAATTCACGTGCAGGAATGCCAGCACGAAGCGCTTCAACTACCGCGTTTCGTCCAGCAATAGTGTCTAAGTGTTCTTTAGGTTCGCGACGAAAATCGCGACGTTTGCTATCAATTCTTTTACGTTCACTGCGTTTTCGTTCGATCTGCTTACGAGAAGGTTCATCGCCGCGATACTTTTTATGTTGAGGTCTATCTTCAGCTTTCGGTGTTGGGCCTTTGCCTCTTAAACCGCGTCGCTTTGGTGGCTTAGCCATTGATGCTCCATCTTGGTCCGCTCGGGGTATCTTCGATGGTAATTCCCATCGAGATTATTCGATCACGGATCGCATCTGCGGCCGCGAAATCTTTTCGTACTCGTGCAGCTTCTCGCTGTTCCAATAAGAGCGCAATCAAGCCATCAACTGCAGCATCTAATTTCTTATTGTTGCTCTGACCATACGCCGGATCAAAAGGATCACAACCCAAAATATCTAGCGCGCCCCGAATCTTGCTTGCCAGTTCAATTGGTGATTTACCTGCACTTAACTCTGTATTTCCAGCGCGAAGCCACTCTGAAATCAATGCAAGTGCTTGTGGGACAGCTAGATCATCGTTCATCAGAGCGGCAAATTCAGGTGCAATTACCTTTGTGATCTCGCCATTTTCTTTGACTCGAGTTAAGAAATTCTCGATTCGCCTAAATGCCACAGCTGCTTCTTCAAGTGCTTCAAAAGAGAATTCCAACATTGATCGATAATGAGCACTGCCAAGATACCAACGCAATTCAATTCCGCGAACGCGTTTTAAAACTTCCATTACTTGTAGTGAATTACCAAGTGATTTACTCATCTTCTCACCACTTGTTGTAACCCAGGCGTTATGCATCCAGTAACGAGCGAATTTCTGGCCAGCTGCTTCTGATTGAGCAATTTCATTTTCATGATGCGGGAAGATCAAATCAAGTCCACCACCATGAATATCAAATTCATCGCCAAGGTAAGCATGTGCCATAGCTGAACATTCCAGATGCCAACCAGGACGACCTGGCCCCCATGGTGTTGGCCAAGATGGTTCTCCTGGTTTGGATGCTTTCCAGAGTGCAAAATCTCTTGGGTCTTTTTTGAAAGTTTCTTCGGTATCGCCAGCGCTCTGCAGATCATCTAACTTCTGATTAGAAAGAGTTAAGTAACGTTTTAATTTTCTTACTTCTAAATAAACATCGCCATTGCCTGGCGCATAGGCGCTGCC
>CAZYJU010000081.1:2083-4550 GCA_964647945.1 uncultured Actinomycetes bacterium
AGCGGTTTAAAATCAACAACTTCGCGGCGCGCTGTGTCATATAACTTTATTGCGCTCATTTGCTAATCCTATTTCGATTAAGGAGAGCAGTTGCCAACGCTGATATCCCCTTACCTTCGCCAGTAAATCCCAATCCATCTGTCGAAGTTGCAGATACTGAAACAGGTGCGCCACCTAATGCAGTAGATAGCGCTTTGATAATTTCGTTTCGGCGCGCACCAATCTTTGGACGATTACAGACGATCTGCACTGAGATATTTTCAATGGCAAAGCCTGCATTTGTTATGCGATTTAAGGTCTCCGCAAGTAAAGATTGGCCAGAAGCATTCTTGTACTTTGGATCATCCACCCCAAAGTTAGAGCCAAGATCACCAATAGAAGCAGCTGCAAATAGCGCATCACAGATTGCATGTGCTGCAACATCGCCATCGGAATGTCCCGCAACCCCAACTTCCCCAGGCCACTCGATTGCACCAAGCCAAAGGGTTCGACCTTCTTCAAAAGCGTGAGCATCAACACCAAATCCAGTTCTTAATTCACGGAGTTCTGGATTCAGTAGCGATACCGCAACCGCAATATCTTCTGGGTTTGTAATCTTTAGCGCAAGTGCCTCACCTGGAATAGTTTTTACTTTAATGCCAAGTGCTTCTACAAGAGCGGCATCATCAGTGGCATCTTCACTTGCTTCATGTGCCCGTAGCAAAACAGATTTGGAGAATCCTTGCGGAGTCTGAACGGCACGTAATTGATTACGATCTGGAGTATTTCGAACATAACCCGCAGCGTCGACTTCTTTGACAGTATCGATAACTGGAAGAACTGGTATAACAGCAGCTTCGTTATCTAATTCCTTAAGCACCCGCGCTGCTAAATCTGCAGTCGCTAAACCACGCGCTGCATCATGAACCAAAATCTTCTCAACGCTTGAGGAAATGGCCGCGACAGCTAGTTTTACGGAATCGCTTCGTAGTACTCCACCGGTTATTACTTTTGCGGAGTCTCCAACCAGTTTTTCAAACTCTTTCTCAAAACCAGATGGCGCGGTAATCACAATTTCATCAACAACTTTTGAGAGCGCAGCAAAGGCCCGTTCGACAAGAGTAATTCCTTCGATTTGAATCAGCGCTTTAGGAATTTTTGCGCCAAGTCGATTACCAAGGCCTGCACCAGCAATGATTGCAGCGGTCTTTGGTTGGCTCATAGTGCGAGCCGATTAGGAGGCGAGCACCTCGTCGAGAATCGATTCTGCCTTTGATTCATCGGTGTTCTCAGCGAGTGCAAGTTCGGAAATTAAAATTGCACGAGCTTTAGCAAGCATTCGCTTCTCACCGGCAGAAAGTCCACGATCAAGATCGCGACGATAAAGATCGCGAACTACTTCAGCGACTTTAATTACATCGCCTGATGCAAGTTTTTCAAGATTAGCTTTATAGCGACGTGACCAGTTTGTTGGTTCTTCTGTGTAAGGCTGGCGTAGTACGCCAAATACGCGATCCAATCCCTTTGAATCGACAACATCGCGAACTCCGACAAGATCAACATTTTCGGCTGGAACTCTTACTGTTAAATCACCTTGCGCGACCTTAAGGACCAGATACATCTTCTCTTCGCCTTTGATGGTCCGCGTCTCAATCGCTTCGATTAGAGCCGCTCCGTGATGGGGATAAACAACGGTTTCGCCGACTTTAAATGTCATCGTGGGGATTTTGCCTTTCGCTAGAGCCCAATTTTAACAGAGGTCACCGTCATATAAAAATCGTGCTTTCTGCCATTATTTGCCCATGAAATTTCGCGAAACTACGGCAGCTCTTCTCTTGACTTCACTTGGCTTGACAGGTTTAACAGGTTGCGCTGCTGGTGGCAATGCGGAGACTCGAAATATTCGCCAAGTAACAGATGGTGTAGAGAAAGATTTATCTGCAATCAAATTGCGAAATGTAAAAGTTGTTGCACTTCCTGATGGCAGTGGCACATTGGTTGGCTTTGTAGTTTCACATGATGACAAGGCAGATCAACTCGTTGGCATTTCCATTAATAACCAGATGGCGCAATTAGAAGGCGCAACAATCCTTAATAAGAATGTCCCAGTAATTTTTGAAGGCGATACCGCAACCGCGAAGGCAAAAGTTCTAGCTCTTGGTGAGAAAGCCGGTTACCGAGTTCCAGTAGTTTTCTATTTTGCTAATGCTGGCAAGATTGAACTTGATGCACTGATTGTTACAAATACCGGAATCTATAGCTCCATCTTGTAACCAAGACCTCGTACGGTCTGGATTATCTTTGGATTAGCTGGATCAGTTTCAATCTTGGCGCGAATCCGTTTGATATGTACATCTAAAGTTTTTGTATCTCCAACATAATCGCTACCCCAAACTCGATCAATTAATTGAATTCTGGTCAGTACCCGGCCTGCGTTGCGCATTAAGAACTCTAATAACTCAAACTCTTTTAATGGAAGCGAAACTGG
>CAZYJU010000082.1:0-4527 GCA_964647945.1 uncultured Actinomycetes bacterium
AGAGAAACTAGGAGATAAAAATGGGAGCACCATCAGTAACACAGGCGACATTCGCTGCAGAGGTTTTAAATTCCGATAAGCCAGTCTTGGTTGATTTCTGGGCTGAATGGTGTGGACCATGCCGCCAGGTTGCTCCAATTCTCGATGAGATCGCAGCAGAGCATGGCGATAAGTTGAAGATCGTAAAGCTAAATACAGATGAAGAGTCCGCGCTTGCCATTCAGTACGGCGTGCAATCAATCCCGACTCTGCATGTATTTAAAGGTGGTCAGGTAGTTAAGACTGTAATTGGTGCCAAGCCAAAGCCTGCGCTACTTAAAGATCTCGCTGAATTTATCTAACAATAAATCTACGGTAATAGATTTTGAACGAAGTTCTGCTTCGACCAGGCGATAGCGGTGACTTGGTAAATCAAGTTATCGCATCGCTTAATCGAATTGGTTTATTACATTCCACGCCAGAACTTTTTGATCAATCAGTCGCGGATGCGGTCGCACAGTTCCAACAGCAACGAGGACTGACTTCGACTGGCAATGTAAATAACCAAACCTTTCAAGCGCTAGAAGAGGCGCGTTGGAAACTCGGAGATCGTTCGCTCTATCTAACTGCAATTCCGTTGATGCGCGGTGATGATGTCGCACAATTACAGAGCCGTTTAACCGATATGGGTTTTGATTGTGGTCGCGTTGACGGCATCTTTGGAAGCAAAACTGAAGCTGCTGTAAAAGAATTTCAAAAATCTGTCGGTGCAAAGATTGATGGAAAATGCGGGCCAGCGACCATCACTGCGTTAATTAGATTAACCAAAACTGTCGCAGGTGGGGCACCGACTAAATTACGTGAGACCGCGCGCCAACAAAGTCGTGGACCAGCTCTTGCTGGAAAGGTAATTGTCATAAACCCAGCACGCGGTGGGGATAATCATGGAGTCTCTGCAAATGGTGCAGTCGAATCAGAGATTACATATGACATCGCAACTAGAGTTGAAGGTCGTTTACTAGCGCTAGGTGCAAGTGTTTTCTTAACTCGTGGTCCACAAAATGATCCAACCGAGGTTGATCGAATTCAATTAACCAATAGCGCAAATGCAGATTTGATGATCTCGTTAAATTGTGATTCCTATAAGAACGATAAAGCACATGGAGTTGCAACTTATTCTTACGGTAGCGATGCACATGGTGTGCATTCGGTAGTTGGTGATCGTTTTGCATCTTTGGTGCAACGAGAGATCTGTGCACGAACTGATCTACAAAATTGTGGTACCCATTCCAAAACTTGGGATTTGCTTCGATTGGTACAAGCTCCGGCAGTTCGAATTGATTTAGGTTATTTATCAAATCCTCAAGATGCAGATCGATACAAACGTGCAGAATTTCGAGATTTAATCGCAGAATCCTTGGTGATAGCGATTCAACGCTTATATCTAGCAGCAGAAGATGATGCCAAAACCGGAACTCTGCGAATTTCAGACCTTAAACGCGCTGGTTTAAGAGTTAATTAATTTCCGCATACGCGAAAGTTATGGAAAAATAACCCAATGACCGAGCTGCGCCATACCACCGGAGATTCTCTAGAACTTGAGAATCGTTTTGCCTCTCGCGCAGCACATATGAAACCCTCTGAAATTCGCAGTTTATTTGCGGTCGCATCAAGGCCAGAGATTGTCTCTCTCGCAGGTGGAATGCCAAATTTGTCAGCGCTACCAATGGAGATGATGGCTGAGGTTGTTCGTGATTTAGTTGCAACCAATGGAAATGAAGCGTTGCAATATGGAAGCGGCCAAGGCCACCCACTACTTCGCGAACAGATCTGTGAAGTGATGGCGCTTGAAGGAATTCGCGCTAGCGCAGATGATGTAATTGTCACTACTGGTTCGCAGCAAGCTTTAGATTTAATCTCGCGAATCTTTATTGATCCAGGCGATGTGGTTTTGGTCGAAGCGCCTTCCTATGTCGGCGCACTTGGCACCTTCTCGCAGTACCAAGCTGCCGTAGTACATGTTGAAACCGACCAAGATGGCATGGTTCCGGCGGCGCTAGTTGAGGCGATCAAATCAGTTAGAGAGACTGGTCGAAAGATTAAGTTCCTCTACCTAATACCTAATTACCAGAACCCAACCGGCGTGATGTTAAGCGCTGATCGACGTACCGAGATCTTGCAGATTTGCGCCAAAGAAGAGATTTTCATTGTGGAAGATAACCCATATGGGTTGCTGGGCTTTGATCGCCCGTCGCCAAATGCGATGCGCGCACAAGATTCTGAGAATGTCATCTACCTAGGTTCGTTCTCAAAGACCATCGCCTCTGGTTTACGCGTCGGGTGGGCCTTAGTTCCACAATCAATCAAAGATAAATTGGTGATCGCATCCGAATCATCAATTCTCTGCCCATCTAATTTCACCCAATTAACGATCTCTAGTTATTTAAAAGATCAGCCTTGGCGCGATCAAATCGCAAGTTTCGTTGATTTATACCGCGTTCGTCGCGATGCGATGCTCGAGAGTTTGGATGCACATTTTCCAAAAGAGGCTACTTGGACCAAACCTGGTGGCGGTTTCTATGTTTGGGTAACGCTGCCGCCTGAGATTGATACTAAAGCGATGGTGCCAAAGGCGATTGTGGCCAAGGTTGCTTACGTACCAGGTAGCGCTTTCTATGCTGATGGTTTTGGTTCATGGCAGATGCGACTTTCTTATTGCCACCCAACTCCAGAACGAATCCGTGAAGGCGTAAAATCTTTAGGCGCAGTAGTTAAGAAAGAGTTAGCTTCGCGCGCTGGATATCAACTTAAATAACCGTTGCAGATCTTCAGCGCCGGCATATTCGATAACAATCTCGCCTTTGCTACCACTACTTTCAATTCGCACTCGCGTATCAAGTACATCGCCTAATTGATCGCCAAGATCTTTTAACTCTGGGCTGCCCTTCTTCCCAGTTTTAGATTTCTTTGTGGTGCTGGTTGGTTTGCTAATCGCAATAATCTCTTCAACAGTGCGAACCGATAAACCTTCGGCGACAATTCGATTGGCTAACTTTTCAATTGCAACTGAATCTGCAAGGCCAAGTAGCGCTCTGGCGTGGCCTGCTGAGATCACACCGGATGCAACTTTCTGTTGCACAGAGGTAGGCAAGTTAAGTAGGCGCATCGTATTGGTGATCACCGTACGTGATCGACCTAATTTTTTAGCAAGTTCCTCTTGGGTACAGTTGAAGTCATTTAATAACTGCGAATATGCAGCTCCTTCTTCTAGCGCATTTAATTGAGAACGGTGGATATTTTCAATTAACGCTTCGCGTAACAATTCATTATTTGGAGTCTGACGAATAATTACTGGAATCTTCGATAAACCAGCTAATTTCGCGGCGCGTAGCCTACGTTCTCCCATGATTAATTCGTAGCGGTTTCCGGCTCTTCGAACTACTGGTGGTTGCAAGATTCCGATCTCTTTAATTGAAGCAACCAACTCTTGTAGCGCCTCTTGATCAAAGACTGTTCTTGGTTGTCTTGGATTTGGATCGATTAAATTAATATCAATCTCATCTTGTGCACCAACTTCAACATCATCAACTGTTAATGGAATTAGTGCATCTAAGTTTGTCCCGAGTCCCCCGCGTTTTGCCATCATGCGATATCACCAGTTTTATTTAAAACTTTGTGGTTGATGCTAATTACGTTGCTATCAAAAGCTTTACCGCGCTCTGCAATTTCACGAGCTACCTGCATATAAGCAATTGCGCCATTAGATGAAGGGTCGTAAGTCATTACAGTTTGCGAATAAGAAGGGGCTTCTGATAATCGCACAGCACGAGGAATTGGAATATCAATTAATTCGCGCGGAAAGTGCGAGCGCACATTTGCCACCACGTCGTTTGCCAGTCTGGTTCTAGAATCAAACATCGTTAAAACAATGGTAGATAAAGTTAAATCAGGATTAAGTCTCTGTTTAACTATTTTGTAAGTCTCTAGTAATTGCGACAATCCTTCGAGTGCGTAGTATTCACATTGAATTGGAATTAATACTTCAGATGCTGCTGCAAAAGCATTAACGGTTAATAAACCTAAACTTGGTGGACAATCAATAAAAATATAATCGTAATTTTCTTTGATTTCATTTAAAGCATCTTTTAATCTTGATTCGCGCGCTACCATTGAAACTAAATTAATCTCAGCTTGTGCAAGTGAGGTATTTGATGGAAGGCAATCTAAAGATGGAAAGCCAGCAACTTTTTTAATTACATTATTTATATTTGCGCTACCCATCAAAACTTCATAAGTACCAGCGCTTACTTGGTGCTCTACCCCGAGTGCGGTAGAGGCATTTCCTTGAGGATCAAGGTCAACGACTAGGACCTTTAGGCCTCCCATGGATAGGGCAGCTGCAATATTGACGGTGGTGGTGGTCTTTCCGACCCCGCCTTTTTGATTTGCCACCACGAAGGTACGAAGGGTTGAAGGGGCGGGCATCGGCTCTTTTAAGCGGCGGGTGCCAATGACTTTTGGACTGACACTTGGTGTCGCTATTGGTGT
>CAZYJU010000083.1:0-4508 GCA_964647945.1 uncultured Actinomycetes bacterium
TGATGTCTACGGTCGCGCAAAAGACTTATCGCCACAAGGTGCGTTTGAAAAAGGCATTAAACCTTTAATGAAAACTGAACTGCAAATTTCAGATCTTCATGGAGACAAGTATCAAAAACTAATCGCAGAAGAGATCGTGCCTGCGGTATGTGAGAACTTAAACTTTCAACCTAATTTTCGAGATACTGCCATGATTGGTTCTAGTATGGGCGGATTAGCAACTTTGAATGCACTAACGCTTCGACCAGAATTCTTTCGAACTGCGCTCTCGTTTTCGCCACACTGGGTCTTAGGTGGCAAAGCTTTAGTTGAGCATATGTTGAATGAACTTCCAAAACCAGGTAGGCATAAAATCTGGATGAGTCGTGGTGATCGAAAATTGGATAGCACTTACAAACCAGATCAAGATCATGCAGATAAGCTGATGCGCGAACTTGGATGGCGTTCAGATTACCGCAGTACGATTTTCAAAAAGGCGGCACATAATGAACGTGCTTGGGCGAAGCAGGTAGATGACGCTTTTAGATTCTGGTTACTTGACTAGAAAAGTTTGAATAGCAGAGGCCAACTTCTCGCCATTGGCACTCTTAACAATAGCTACTATCTCCAAAGTTGTACCCTTCTTGAACTTATTTGGATTTAGATAAACTCGATAAAGCCCATCTTTAAAACCAGTGGCTCCAATAATCCTGCGATCTGAGGTTCCAACAGTTGACCAGGCTTTCCCTTTCTGGCGAACTGCAAAGGTAACTTCATTGAAATCATTCCCTGGAACATTTGCAGTCAGTGCTAATAAGCTCTCATTAGTTCTGATATCAATGAATGGTTTTGCAAGCGTGATTGCCAGTTTTGAGCTTGGCTGGAACTGGTTATCGGCCTTTAGAACAACCCAACTTCTTGGCGGGAGCGTTAAATTAACGCTAGTTTCAGCTGGGCTAACTCCCTCTGCTTTACCTGATATTACGCTCCATTTCGAATTAGCTGTTGATACCGGCAAGCTCAATTTACTTTCAGTGTCGCGGCCGTTAAATGCAACTAAATACTCTTGTTTATCTAAATAACGACTTACTGCAAAAGCGCCATCTTTTGCATACCGTAATTGTTGGGTGCCATACCTAAGCGCTGGATTCTTTTTGGTTAGATCCTGCAAATCAGTGATGGTCTTTTCTAGTGGATTTGTGACATCAAATGCACTCTTAGTTCCAATTGGAGAACTACCAATTCGTTTCTCGCTCTGCCAATCAATTACTTGAGTTGGGAACATATCTTGGCGCGCCAATTTATCGCCACCATTTCCAGTCATACCCTTCTCGGTTCCGTAATAAAGCGCAGGTCCTCCGCGCAGTAAAAAGAGGAGTGATTGCGCAAATTGACCGCGCTCTAGTAACTGCTCTGGAGTAGCTTCCGTATTTCCTTGTAAGAAATTACCGATACGACCCATGTCATGATTATCCAAAAATGTTGTTAAGCCATACGCGCTGGTATTGGCGGTGGTGTACAAATCATCCTGATTGAATAAATCCCATAGATCTCGTTCGCCGTTTCCATAGATTGCATATTTTGATGCTGCATTTTGAAATGGGAAATCTAAGACACTTGGAAATTTATAGTCAGTCACAAACTTAGCAAGATAATTAGGATCGTTATCCCAAACCTCTCCAAAGATTGGGAAGTAAGTCTTACCGGCGCTTGCTGCGGTCTTCAAAATTGCAGGTAAAAAGGCCTGCCAAAACTCTGGATTCACATGTTTTGCAGTATCAATTCGATAGCCATCGATATCGAATCTAGTTATCCAATCCTGCCAATTTTTAATCCAACCTGCGACCACTTGTGGTTTTTCAGTAAAGACATCATCCAAACCAAAGAAATCACCAAATGTTGATGATTCACCAGAGAAGGTAGAGTCACCGCGATTGTGGTAATTGGTGATGTCATTTAAGAATGCCGGAGCTTTTGCATTCTTGTACTTATCGCTGATTATTGGTGGGACTGGAAAAGATCTATTCGCACATAGTTTTGGAAAATTTGCTTTACCGGCAAACTTGGCTGGATCGAACTTCTTACCACTGCAATCCTTATACGGATAGCTAGTCATATCTGAGTAGCTGTAAACATCTCCGCGGTATCTAATTGCATCTGCGGTATGGTTAATCACAATATCTACGATTACTTTGATATCTCTCTTATGAGCCTCTGAAACAAAATTCTTAAAATCTGCTTCGGTACCTAGATGTGGATCGATAGTTGTGAAGTCCAAACCCCAATAGCCGTGATAAGCAGCAGAGTCACCTTGCACATACCGTTGCTTGACTGGTGGGGTAATCCAAATCGAATTAAATCCAAGTCCTGAAATGTAATCAAGTTTTTCGGTTAGACCTTTGAGGTCACCACCATGAAAATATCCAATATCAGTTGGGTCATATCCTGTGATTGCAGAAAATCCAGTTAAACCAGCCTCATCGTTGCTCGGATCTCCATTAGCAAAGCGATCAATCATCACAAAGTAGATTTGTGATTTTGCAGCTCCACCCCGCACCGTATCTTTAGCAAGCGAAGTTAAATCCTGCGCCGCACTTGAGTAGGTAAGAATTGAGAAAATAATCGTTAGCGCTAGAACTTTTATTTTCATGCGAGTTTCCATACTCCTTGGGTGGCTTTATTGGCTTTAAATTTGATTCGCGTGCCTGTGACTTTCTGCCCATATAGAGTCCTGCTAATTCGATAGCCAAATTTTGAAAGATCTATATCTATGTTCCCTGGTTTAGCCACAATTAGCACAAGTACCGAGCTCTGTTTTGATTCGCGAAGATAGGCGATATAGCCCGCTTCTGCTGCTACCCAACGTAACCCACCGTTTGTAAGTGCAGGTTCAGTTCGGCGCAGTTTCGTTAATTTCTTAACTTCAGAGAAGAATTCGATATCCCAATTACTGCGATCATCCCAATTAATAGTGCGCCTACTATCTTCACCGCCTTTACCTTCAAAACCAATCTCATCACCCATGAATATAGATGGCACGCCTGGATAGGTAAGTAGCATCGTCATCGCAGCCAGATGTTTTGCCTTATCCCCACTAACGATGGTTCTAAATCTTGGAGTGTCATGTGAATCCAAAAGCACCATTGATGCTTCGAGCGCTCTCCAAGGAATCGAACCATTGAAATTCTTGATAGTTGCCACAAATTGTTGGCCGGAAATTCGTGGTGAATCAATCGGAAGACCTTGGAAACCGCCACTTAGCTTTGCTTTTTCGTTCATCCACGATGAGAGCGGCCTAGAGAATCCTTGATAGTTCATGGTGCCGTGCCACCCAGCTCCTGCTAAATCATTTGCAACAAAATCTGCATTCTCTGCAACTAACCAAGCATCAGGCTTGGCCTCTTCAACTGCTTTACGGATTCCGTACATAACTTCATCATGAATATCAACTTCGCCATATTTTCCGGTCATGTTTCCAACATCAACTCGCCAACCAGACATCCCGAATTTTGGAGATAACCATTTACGAATAATTGAATTTGGCGCTTCGTACATTACTTTTCGAAGCTCTTTAGAGGCGTAATTTAATTTTGGTAGGGACTCCAAGCCCCACCAACCTTCATATCCCCATTTGTACTGCTTGGTCCAGTAGAAGAAACCTGCCTCTTTGCTCTTTTTATCTCGCTTAGCTTTCGCAAGCCAATAATGGCCGGCACCGCAATGGTTAGAGGTGATGTCTCCAACTAATCTGATCTTCTTGCGATTAGCCGCTTTTAACAGTGCAAACCATGCTTTATTGCCACCGAGAATTGGATCTACTTCATCAAAGCTACTTGCATCGTATCTATGGTTTGAACGTGCAGGAAAAAATGGTGTGAAATAAATTCCATTTGCTCCCACATCTGCAACATGATCTAAATGCTCCGCTACTCCGTATAAATCTCCACCGTAAATTTCGGTACCCGTAAATTTGCTCTTATCTCTCGGAGGTAGATTCCAGTCACGTTCGACTGCCCAATCTGGTAACTCTCTCTTGAACCGTCCTTCTGATTTTGCAAAACGATCTGGAAATATTTGATAGAAGACAGATGACTTCAACCAACTTGGATATGCAGGGCGCGCCACCAGAAGAAAATCGGTATTCGAGTGAACATCGTGATTACTCAATCCAGCAGCGCTTAGCCAGTCGTATCTATTTGCACCGGCAAAGAGAAAGCGATATCTGGTCTCATAATTAATTATTGGGATAGTTACGCCCCACCAAGATTCAACTTTGCCTTTTTTAATTCGCTTTAAATGTGCGGTACGTGGCTCGCCATCGTGATAGTAACGAATAACAGCATTATCAAATTTATAAGAGTTGGGAGTTCGAACCTTAAGCGTGACTTTTTGCCCTAATTTTGGTGCAGCATTACTTACATAGAGTTCGCTGCCATCATGGTGTGGCTCGATTAGCATGGCCAATTATGGCTTGAATACTATTTATGTAGTTGATCTACAGATGCATCCCAGCCAGAAACATCCTCTGG
>CAZYJU010000084.1:0-1669 GCA_964647945.1 uncultured Actinomycetes bacterium
GCCAAATTATGTTCAGTCGTAATTAACGCATCACAAGTCGGCGTAATGGTTGAATCTTCAGCGAGCACCACCGTATCTCCGTGCACTTGATTCATGAAGAGTATAGGCATCCCAATTTGAGCTTCCAATAGCGCGCGATTTGAGAGCACATCCAACGAGTCATCGCCCACATGATCACCAAGATTGGCCGAATCAAATGGCGCTTTACTTACTCCCCCAATGCGATTGGTGAAGATAAATGGCATTACTTCATGAAATCTGGAACGTCGATCTCATCCTCTGATACCAACTCTTGGAAAGAGATTCTGCGACGAGGGGTCTCGCCGGTGATCTCCATAGCCACCTGCAAAGGATCATTCTCATCAACTGGATCAGCATTTCCTGAAATCTCATTCTTGGAGATCACTGGACGATCGATCTTCTTTGGTTCTCCACCATCAAATCCAGCTGCGATCACAGTGATACGAACTTCATCGCCCAGTGCATCATCGATAACAGTTCCGAAAATGAACTTGGAATCAGGATGAGCTGCATCCTGCACTAATTGGCAAGCCTCATTGATCTCAAAGAGACCAAGATCGCTGCCACCTGCAACTGAGAGCAGAATTCCCATTGCACCATCAATAGATGCTTCAAGTAACGGTGATGAGATCGCAAGCTCAGCTGCGCGAATTGCACGGTTCTCGCCTCGAGCAGATCCAATTCCCATCAATGCAGCGCCAGCGCCAGTCATCACTGCCTTCACATCTGCAAAGTCAAGATTGATCAAACCAGGTTGGGTAATCAATTCGGTGATTCCTTGTACACCAGATAGCAATACCTGATCTGCACTCTTGAATGCATCTAACGCAGTGATATTGCGGTCAGAGATTGCAAGTAAGCGATCATTTGGAATAACAATTAATGTATCAACTTCGGAACGAAGCGCTTCAATACCAGCTTCTGCTTGAGTAGTGCGAAGTTTTCCTTCAAATGAAAATGGTTTTGTAACTACACCAACTGTCAGCGCTCCAAGTTCGCGTGCAATCTTTGCAACCACTGGTGCGCCGCCAGTACCAGTTCCGCCACCTTCACCTGCAGTGATGAAAACCATGTCTGCGCCACGTAAAGCTTCTTCAATTTCATCAACATTATCTAGAGCTGCTTCACGTCCAACATCTGGAGCAGCACCTGCACCAAGACCGCGAGTAATTTTTCTACCGATATCTAATTTCACATCAGCATCGCTCATTAATAATTGTTGAGAGTCAGTGTTAACTGCAATGAACTCGACGCCTTTAAGACCAGCTTCAATCATTCGATTGATTGCATTAACACCGCCGCCACCAATGCCAACAACTTTGATGACTGCCAAATAATTCTGCGGTGCCGCCATGATCTCCCTCTCGATATGTAAACCTATACTTTAGGGTTACAACACGTACCTATATGGTGGCGGAAAATTAGGGGTAAGGGGGTGAGTATTCAAACACCGACACTCACTATCTTTAATCTAATTTTTAATTTTTTTAATCAAATTTAATTTGATGCTTGAAAAGAAATTACCTAACTGAAGGCTTTGTCGGATCGCTTAAATCCATTGATTTTATTTGATTATTTTCTGGTAACTCCAGAAGCGCTTTATAAATCTTTAACTTCACATCAGAGTCGCGAGGGCTACCCCAATTGA
>CAZYJU010000084.1:1769-4474 GCA_964647945.1 uncultured Actinomycetes bacterium
CTCTTTCCAACCAGCTCCGGTAATTTCTCTTTGATCTCGACGGGGGATAAAAATAGAAAGCCACTTGGATCCACAAATCTATCTCCAGTTGTGGCTACCGCTTCTCTAGGTTTTAGGTCAATTACCACTTTGCCCGAAATCCAGTTCCTTGAGATATCAACGCTCTCCAGCCAATCAATTCCGGATGAGATTAATTTTCCTTCGATATTTCTTGGTTCAACGCGTGCGAGTTTCTGACCCACTCTTACATCAGAAAATCTGATTACCGTATTTGTGATCGCCGGATTTGGAGCGCCGATTATCTCTAATTTTTTCACTGTAAAAATGTTGGTCCAACCAAAGAGATATGCCAATGTGGCAATCAGTAAAACGATAATGCCAACAGTGAGTTCGCGCTTACGAACCACTATCAAACCTCTTGCTTAACTCCTCTAAAATAAGCGGGCCTAATGAACTTACATCGCCTGCGCCTAAAGTGATGATGACATCACCAGGCGCGGCTTCACTGCTCACTGCTTCAATCACCGATAAGAAGTTAGGTTCGAATTCGGCACCTTTAACTAATTTTGCGATATTTAAACTACTCACACCAGCTATTGGTTGTTCGCTAGCTGCGTAAACTTCCAACAACCAAGCCTTATCGGCGATAGCCAGGGATTTAGCAAACTCACGTGTAAATACTTGGGTTCGTGAATACCTATGAGGCTGAAAAATTACTAAGACTTTACCGCCACCTGCATACCGTTTAGCAGCATCAAGAGTTACTTTGATTTCGGTTGGATGATGCCCATAATCATCAATAACGCGGATACCGCCAACGCTCCCCTTTAACTCAAAGCGCCTACCTGCCCCATGAAACTTCGCAAGACCATCAAGTAGGGCTGCAGGATTTAAGCCGAGCTCCATTCCGACCGCCATAACCGCAGCTGCATTTAAAAGATTATGCTCGCCAGGAACTTTTAATTGCAATTCGCCGATTTTTGCACCATTCCAGAGCACTCTGGCTGTTGCGCCACTTGCTTGAAGTGCAATCTGATCAAGACGCAAATTTGAATTTGCTGAAGTACCGTAGCTAATTTTTTTAACGGTCGCTGATTGAGCTACTTTTTTAGCTCCTTCGTCATCTTCGCAATAAACCAAAAATCCTGTGATTGTTTTTATGAATTCATCAAATGCTTCGAATACATCTACTTCGCGCTTGAAATGATCTACGTGATCCCATTCGACATTTGTAATTATCGCTGCGTGGGGATGATAAGCAACGAATGATCCATCTGACTCATCAGCCTCTGCTACAAAGTATTTCCCTGAACCACGATGAGCATTTGATCCCGAAGATTTAAGTACTCCGCCAATTGCAAAAGAGGGATCGACTCCAGCACTTTGTAAAGCAACTGTGGCCATTGAAGAGGTAGTGGTCTTTCCATGTGTTCCGGCAACCGCTATTGAAATAGATTCTGACATTAACAATGCAAGTGCATTGGCTCTTGAAATCTCTGTGATTCCTGCTGCGATTGCAGCCACTCGCTCTGGGTTCTCGCTCTTTATCGCATTGGAATAGACAACTAAATCGGCTTTACCAATATTGGATGCTAGATGACCTACGTAAATTGTTGCCCCGAGTGCGCGAAGTGCACTGAGCACTGATGAGTCCGAGGCATCAGAACCAGAAACTTTTATACCGTGAGAGATTGCGATTCTTGCCAGACCGCTCATCCCAGAGCCGCCGATTCCGATAAAGTGAACTTGCTTGCCAATCAACTCTTGAAGTTTCATCTCAGAACTCGCTCCATTGAGGAAACTATAAGTTCCGCGGCATTCAAGTTGGTTCCAAAGGCGGCTATATCTCCTTGCTTAAGGAGTCGATCCAGATTTTGACTTAGCCATGTAGAAGTGAAGTCACTTTGCGTTAGTAATTCAGCTTTATGGGCTGCCACCAACTCTTTAGCGTTTAGCGCCTGCTCCCCATTGCCGATTGGAAGCGGTATAAATAGCGCATATTTACCAAGCGCAGCAAATTCGGTAGTTGCAATGGCTCCACTTCGAGAGATAACCAGGTCGCTTGCAAGTAGCGCAGTTGCCATGTCTTCAATGTAATTTACCGGTCTATATTTACTTTGATTTTCTAGTTTATTATCTATAACCGGCAGTGGATTAGATTTTCCAATCGAGTGAATCACCGTGCAATCATTAAAGATGCTCTGCGCGATTGCCTCTTTGATAACTTCATTTAAATAGGTAGAACCACTAGATCCGCCCAGAATAAGCACCAAGGGGCCTGAAACATCCAAGACAGCCTTGGCTTTCAATCTAGCTTCTTGCCAATTAGATTCTGCCGCTTTTGAGCTATTTGCGATCTCTGACTTAATCGGATTTCCAACTACTTTAGAGCCTGGCAAATCTGTAGCTGCATTTGGATATGCAACCAGAATCTCTTTTGCAAACTTACTTCCTAATTTATTTGCGATTCCAACTTTGGCATTCTGCTCATGAATCACAATTGGTTTGCGCAAGATTGCAGCTGCGATATAGGCGGAAGCTGAGACATATCCGCCAAATCCAACTATCAAGTCATAATTTTTCACAATAGAAATTGTCTTTAAAGCTGAATTTAATAATTTGACGGGAAATAGTAGAGAGTTTAAATTTAAAGTACGTGGAGCGGTAACTTTGGGAATCAGAAAGAGCGTACCGCCACGATTTGG
>CAZYJU010000085.1:0-4340 GCA_964647945.1 uncultured Actinomycetes bacterium
TAACTGCGCTATTAAAGAGCGAAGATGCCATCAAGGTAAAAGTTGCCGAAGAGGTCTCTGAAGTTGGAAAGAATTTCGGAACTGCGCGTAGAACTAAATTAGCCTCTTAGTTCTTGCTGCCAGAACCATCATCGGCAGCTAACCTCTGCGAGAAGTAAATCGGTATTATCGACAGAATAACCAAGGTCGCTGCGACCACATTTACTATTGGCGCTTGATTTGGTCTGAATAAATTCTGGAAAATCCAAATTGGCAATGTGTTCTGCCCTGCTCCTGCAGTAAATGTAGTCACAATAATTTCATCGAACGATAACCCGAGGGATAGTAAGCCTCCGGCGATAAGCGCAGTTCTAATCAATGGAAATGTAACTAATCTGAAAGTTGTCCACCGGGTAGCCCCCAGGTCCATGCTCGCCTCTTCTAGATTCTTACCTAATCTGCGATATCTCGCTGCCACATTGTTAAACACTACGACGATACAGAAGGTTGCATGCCCGACGATGATGGTGAATATGGTTAGTTCACCTAAGAAATTAGTAAACACATTATTCAGCGCAATTCCAGTCACGATGCCTGGTAACGCGATGGGTAAGACAAAAAGCAGCGAGATTGAATCTCGTCCGAAGAATTCATAACGCGCAATCGCAGCAGCTGCCAGTGATCCAAGGACCAGCGCAATCATGGTTGCAAATACAGCGACCAATGCAGATCGCGTGATTGCATCTCTTACGCCTTCATTTACTGCCGCTTTGCTCCACCACTCGGTGGTAAATCCAGTAGGTGGCCAGGCAAAGCTGGTGTTCTTATTAAATGAATTTATAATTACCAAAATCAATGGAATATAAATAAATGAAAACCCAAAACCCATGATGGTCCATAGAACTACTCGTGCAAATTTAGAGATTCTCATAAGTTATCCAGAGCTCCACTCTTTCTGATCAAGAAGAGATAGACCATCATGATTAGAACTGGGATCAAAGCTACTGCCGCCGCAAATGGAAGATTGAGTGAGAAGTTCTGATAAACCACATTGCCTAGCATTTGGAAGGTTCCGCCAAGAATTTGAACGGTTATGTAATCTCCCATGCTAAGCGAGAATGTGAAGATAGAGCCTGCGATAATCGCAGGCCAAGTTATTGGTAGCACCACGCTGAAGAAAGTGCGTGCAGATTTCGCACCTAGATCTGAAGAAGCATCTAGTAAAGAATTAGGTAACTTCTCCATACCGGCATATATCGGAAGAACCATGTAAGGAAGCCAGAGATAAGTTAAACCAATAATCACAGCCAACATTCCAAATCCTGGAGAACTGACACCTATAGGATCTAAGAGCCAATTTATAAAACCTTTTTCAGGATAAAACATGGTTCGCCAAGCATAAATTTTCACTAAATAAGATGCCCAAAGTGGGCTGATGACAAGCGCTACCAAAATCGGTCTTGATTTAGGTTTTGCAATTCGTGCCATGAAGAAAGCCATCGGAATTGCAATCAACGCACAGATTAAAGTGACGCTAAGTGCCACGAATAGAGTACGAATAGTTACATTGAAATAGGCTCGGTCTGTGAAGATATCCAAGAAATTTTCTAACGTAAATTGTCTGATTATCTTGCTTGTAAATGTATCAATTTTCCAAATTGAAGTGATAAAAAGCGCAGAGAGAGAGCCTAGGTAAATAACAAAAAGCCAGAACATTGGAAGCGCGAGCAACGCAAACACTCTTAGCTTTGGGCTAAGCTCTTGATTTAAGCGCATTGTTCTTGCTTTCTCTATATCTTTCAATTTATTGAGATTTTTTATCTAAAAGATTGATGATTGGGTGAGCGCTTAAAACTACGCAATCTCACCCAATCATCTTTCTTTGTATTTCTATAGCTTTTGGAAAGCTAAATGATGCTTATGTATTTCGGAAGCTAGACCAAGCCTTCACCCATTCGGCATACGGAACGCACTTAACATCGGTACGTCCATCCAAGCAGGCTTCGGTTGGGGTCTTCCAGTAATAAACATCTGACCAGTAATCAGTCTCTTCTGCGTGATACAACTTGCAGTGATCCTTATTAGCAGTCAATGCACAAGCCTTTGTATTTGCTGGTGCTTCACCAAAGTACTCAGCTGCTTGAGCATTTACATTTGGGGTGATGATGTGATTTAGCCACTTGTAGGCACAGTCAATCGCTTCGGTCTTTGAAGAGATCATCCAGGTATCGGACCAACCAGTTGCACCTTCTTTAGGCTTAACTGCTCCGACAGTCTCCTTCTCTCCATTTAGTACGTTAGCGATAACCTGCCAAGAGGTACCAACTGTGATGCTGCCACTTTGGACTGCACCGATGTACTTGGTGTAATCAGACCAATATTCGGCAATCAATGGCTTCTGTTGCTTCAAGAGCGCCATCGCTGCATCAAACTGAGTTTGATCAAGTGCATAAGGATCAGTAATTCCAAGCTCTGGCTTAGTAGACATTAAATACACCGCAGCGTCTGCGATGTAGATCGCAGAGTCATAAGCTGTGATTTTGCCTTTAGCAGGTGAGTTTGGCTCCCAAACAATCGACCAAGAGGTCGGTGCAGGGTTTACTTTGCCGATTGTGTATTGCAAGACGTTTGCGCCACGACCATGTGGCACTCCGTAGTTCTTGCCATCAACTGTGTTCCAAGGACGATCTTTCAGGTTCTCAAAGATATCTTTGTAATTTGGGATCAAATCTAGATTTACTGGCTGTAGATCGCCACCATAAATCAGACGCAATGAAGCATCGCCTGATGCAGAAATTACGTCATAACCGCCAGCTTGCATCAGCTGAACTGCTTCATCTGATGTGCCGTAAGTCTTTACGTTTACTGTGCATCCGGTTGCTTTTTCAAATGGAGTAACCCAGTCAACATTTGGATCAGTAGATCCATCTTCAGCGTATCCAGGCCAAGCTAGAACGTTAATCGTTCCAGGTGTGTCCTTTAATGGACCCGCGTAGGCGCCTCCGGTCGCATCCTTACTAGAGCTCGAGCATCCAGCAAGGATCAATGTGCTTGCAGCAAATAGAACTGCTATGCCGCGAACATTCTTTCGCACTCTTCCTCCTTAATTTATTGCACCTCTTTGTGCAATAAAGACAGTGGATTTTCCACTGTAAACCCATCGCAAAAATGGGAATTCTGTTTGTTTCTTATTGGAATCTAGGAATGAACCTCATATTCGCTGCCCTTGTCCCAAGTAAGGACAACTCGTTTATTTCGCAAACTCTCTACCTCAATCGAAGTTTCTGAGGTGTTCTGCTTCAGTGCCACTAGTTCTACGCCTTGATCTAAATGCACTAGAAATCGGGTACTTGGGCCAAGATATTCAACTTCTTTGATTACACCTTCAGCTCTTCTATCAGTGCTGGAATTACTATCGCCTATTTGTATCTTTTCAGGGCGAACTGTGAATGTACCCTCACGGCCTAGAATCTTTGATGCTGCTAGGCCAGATATTAAATTGGAGACCCCTACGAAATCAGCGACAAATACATTGCTGGGTTTCTCATAAATTACAGATGGCTTGTCTACCTGTTGGATTCTTCCTTTATCGAATACCGCAATTCGATCGCTCATGGTTAGCGCTTCTTCTTGATCATGTGTCACGAAGACGAAGGTAATACCGACTTCACGTTGCAACTCTTTCAACTCAATCTGCATTTGCTGACGCAACTTAAGATCAAGAGCGCCTAATGGTTCATCCAACAACAAGACTGCTGGTTGATTTACTAAGGCACGGGCCAAGGCAACACGCTGTCTTTGGCCTCCAGATAATTGATTTGGCTTTCGGTTTTCATATCCTTTCAAGCGAACTTGCTCTAGTACTTTCAACGCTCTTTGGCGACGCTCTTCTTTAGAAACTTTCTTAACGCGAAGTCCGTACTCAATATTAGTAATCACGTCCATGTGCGGAAAAAGTGCATAATCTTGGAAGACGGTATTCACATCACGCTCATAAGGGGGCAAGTTGGTGATATCCACGCCATTTAAAGTAATCGAACCAGAATCTGGAGTTTCAAAACCTGCGATCATTCGAAGCACAGTGGTCTTGCCTGAACCAGATGGGCCAAGGAGTGTTAGAAACTCTCCATCTTTAATATCAAGCGATACGCCATCTACTGCAACTACATCGCCAAATTTCTTATGTAGGTCAGAGATACTGACCATTGAGCCCCGTTGCATGGAGCGAGTATTCCAATTTTCATCCGCTTTTTAAACAGAAAATTGCAATTATTTATATCTTTTGGAGATTTGTGACGATCTTTATGCGTCGATTCGGTCGCGGTCAATATCAGCGCTTGCGATAAAGTCTTTGCGCGGGC
>CAZYJU010000086.1:0-1541 GCA_964647945.1 uncultured Actinomycetes bacterium
TAAGCCTGAATAAAGCAGGCCTTCAATTCGGCTTCGCCGACATTGGAAGCTACGAAGATTAATTCGTCGCCTGCTGCAAATGCATCATGTCCTTTTGGTGCAAAGACTCTGCCATCGCGAACAATTGCAGCAAGTGAAGTGTTATCCGGTAATTGAATCTCATCAACTGTTTTACCGATGCACTTTGATCCATCTGGAAGTGTAAGTTCTAATAAGTTTGCAGAGCCGCGACCGATAGTAAATAACTTAACTACATCGCCTACAGATACTGCCTCTTCAACTAGCGCCGCAATGATGCGTGGAGTAGATACAGCAACATCGATGCCCCAAGATTTATCGAATAACCATTCGTTCTTTGGATGATTGATGCGCGCTACTACGCGTGGTACTCCGTATTCGGTCTTTGCAAGTAGAGATGCCACTAAATTCGCTTTATCGTCACCGGTTGCGGCAACCATCACCTGGCATTGGTCTAACTTGGCATTATCAAGGGATGCAATTTCGCAAGCATCTGCCATGATCCAATCGGCCTCTGCAACTGATTCTAATTTCATCGCCTTTGGGTCCTTGTCGATAAGAAGTACTTCGTGGCCATTGGCTATTAGTTCGCGTGCGATTGAGCGTCCAACATTTCCAGCACCAGCGATAGCAACGCGCATTAGTTGACCTCCGCATTTAAGGTGGCGGTGACTTGGTCGATCTCATCGCCATGTGCCATGACATGAAGCAGATCGCCTTCTTGTAAAACGGTGTGATCATCTGGAATGAAGGCATCTCCTAGACGAGTCAAAAATGCCACACGTGCATTGGTGCGATTTTCAACTTCGGAGATTGGATGTCCAAACCAAGAGGTATGAACTGAAACTTCAAGGAGCGCGACTTTGCCAGATGGGTCGCGCCATTCACCACGAGAACCGCCTGGAAGCAAGCGACGTAAAACTTGTTCGGTGGCCCATGTAACTGTTGCAACTGTTGGAATACCAAGGCGCTGATAAATCTCTGCGCGTGCTGGATCATAAATACGTGCAACTACATTCTTTACGCCAAAGACTTCGCGTGCAACTCTAGCTGCCAAAATATTTGAGTTATCACCATTAGATAGCGCAGCAAATGCATCTGCACGTTCGATACCTGCTTCAATCAAAATGTCACGATCAAAACCAATTCCGGTAACTGTTTGTCCATTGAAAGAGCTGCCTAAGCGTCGAAATGCTTCGCGGGATTGATCGATGATAGATACGGTGATGCCCGCGTTCTCTAACTCTAAAGCGATAGCAGAACCAACGCGGCCGCAACCCATGATTACAACATGCATAGGACAATCAGTCTAGCCCTTAAACTCGCACTATGCATGACCGGCTAGAAGTTCGTATTGAAAAAGTGGCGCACGGCGGCCATTTCATCGCAAGAAATGATGGCCAAGTCATCTTTATCCGCGATACCGCACCTGGCGAATTGGTTGAAATTGAAATAACTTCTAAAGCTAAAGGTTTCTTACGCGCCAATGTTTTAAAGGTGATCGAAGCATCGCCAGAGCGCAT
>CAZYJU010000086.1:1641-2810 GCA_964647945.1 uncultured Actinomycetes bacterium
AAGAAGTTATTGGTTAAAGCTGGGGCTTTCTGGCAGCGCCATCGAAGTGCGCCAGATGTGTTGACTGATGTATTTCTGGATTTAGCTAAATTAAAAGCCGGCGAACATCTGTTGGATCTTTATGGCGGAGTCGGGTTATTTACCTCTGTCGCACTTGAGAAACTTGGCGCAGGCGGACGGATTGATTTAATCGAAAGTTCGATACCCGCCACCGAATCCGCGCGCGAGAATTTCAAATCAAACTCGAATGTAAATGTAATCCGTGAAGATGTAGCAAAAGCCTTGAAGGTAATCAAAAGAGCAGATGTAGTGGTACTTGATCCGCCGCGCGCTGGGGCTGGGGCAGAGGTGGTAGATCAGTTACTTCGAATTGCGCCTTCACGAATAGTTTATGTGGCATGTGATCCAGCATCACTTGCACGTGATGTGCAACGCTTTGTTGCAAATGGATGGTTGCTTGCACAGATTGATGGTTATGACCTCTTTCCGATGACGCAACATATCGAAACGGTATGTCTCTTGTTGCCTCCGTCGACAAATTAAGATATCTTGACGTCAAGATAAATCGCTTCGGGAGATCTCAAGATGTCAACCAATGATTCGTTTAAGGCCAAAAGAAATTTAGAAGTTGCCGGAAAAAGTTATGAGATTTTCGATATTTCAAATATCGAAGGCGCAAGCAACTTGCCATTCTCATTAAAGATATTGCTTGAGAATCTACTTCGCACCGAAGATGGCGCAAACATCACCGCCGCCCACATCAAAGCGCTAGCTAACTGGGATGAGAAGAGCGAACCAGATACCGAAATTCAATTTACGCCAGCACGTGTTGTCATGCAAGATTTTACTGGCGTTCCTTGCATCGTTGATCTTGCAACCATGCGCGAAGCTATTGCAGAGCTAGGTGGAGATCCTGCAAAGGTCAATCCACTAGCACCAGCAGAGTTAGTTATCGATCACTCAGTGATCGCTGATTTCTTTGGCACCAAAGATTCTTTTGAAAAGAACGTGGATGTTGAGTACGAGAGAAATCGCGAACGCTATCGCTTCTTACGCTGGGGACAGACAGCATTCGATGAATTTAAAGTTGTGCCGCCCGGAACTGGAATTGTGCACCAAGTAAATATCGAATATTTAGCCCGCGTAATCATGACCCGTTCGGTAAATGG
>CAZYJU010000086.1:2910-4311 GCA_964647945.1 uncultured Actinomycetes bacterium
CAAGATCGCATCTCACTCTCTGATTCCAAGAGCGCATTTGAAAAGCACCTGCCAGGTTATTTCACAGATAAAACTGCAAAAGGTGAAGTACCAGCTGGAAATACCAGGGTTAAAAATGGTGATGTAGTTATTGCATCGATTACCTCTTGCACCAATACCTCAAATCCATCAGTAATGATCGGAGCGGCGCTACTTGCCAAGAATGCGGTAGCAAAAGGTTTAAAGAGCAAACCTTGGGTGAAGACCACGCTTGCACCAGGTTCAAAGGTTGTTACTGACTACTACGAAAAAGCTGGACTTACCAAGTACATGGAAGATCTCGGGTTTAACTTAGTTGGATATGGCTGCGTTACCTGCATCGGAAATTCTGGACCACTTCCAGTGGAGATTTCCAAGGCAGTCAACGAACATGACTTAGCTGTCTCTGCAGTGCTATCTGGCAATCGAAACTTTGAAGGTCGAATCAGCCCAGATGTGAAGATGAATTACTTGGCATCACCACCATTGGTTGTGGCATATGCACTTGCCGGAACGATGAATCATGATTTCGAGAAAGATCCACTAGGTAAAGACGGTTCTGGCAACGATGTCTATCTAAAAGATATTTGGCCAGCTCCAAGTGATGTACAGAGCGTGATTGATTCTGCGATCTCATCCGAGATGTTTAATCATGAATACGCCACCGTATTCGATGGAGATAACCGCTGGAAGTCATTAGATACCCCAACTGGTGAGATCTTCGAATGGGATTTAAAGAGCACTTATGTACGTAAGCCTCCTTACTTTGAAGGAATGCCAAGAGATCCAAAGCCAGTTACCGACATCGCTGGCGCAAGAGTTCTTGCTGTCCTTGGTGATTCGGTAACTACCGATCACATCTCGCCAGCTGGAAATATCAAAGCGGATTCACCAGCCGGTAAGTATTTAACCGAACACGGAGTAGAGAAGAAGGATTTCAATTCTTATGGCTCACGTCGTGGCAATCACGAAGTCATGATTCGCGGAACTTTCGCAAATATTCGCCTTAAGAATTTGTTACTTGATGGCGTAGAAGGTGGCTTCACTAGAAACTTCCTTGATGGTGGCAAGCAATCAACGATTTACGATGCATCGGTTGCATATCAAGCTGCGGGAATTCCATTGGTGATCCTTGCGGGCAAGGAGTATGGATCGGGTTCCTCCCGTGACTGGGCTGCAAAGGGAACTGCGCTACTTGGAGTTCGCGCGGTGATTGCAGAATCATTTGAAAGAATCCATAGATCCAACTTGATTGGAATGGGCGTGCTGCCACTTCAATTCATGGATGGCGAGAACGCACAATCACTTGGACTAAAAGGCGATGAAACTTTCGAAATCATCGGCGTTACCGAACTTAACAAGGGAACTATTCCAAAGACAGTT
>CAZYJU010000087.1:0-4261 GCA_964647945.1 uncultured Actinomycetes bacterium
TAGAGCAACATCTTTCAAAGTATCCAGGTACCGTAGTTGCGATTACGCACGATCGTTACTTCTTGGACAATGTTGCTCAGTGGATATTGGAACTAGATCGTGGTCGTGCCTATCCATATGAAGGAAATTACTCGACTTATCTTGAGACTAAAGCAACTCGTTTGAAGATTGAAGGTCAAAAAGATGCCAAGCGTGCGAAACGCCTATCGGAAGAGCTCGAATGGGTTCGTCAGAATGCAAAAGGTCGCCAAGCAAAATCCAAAGCACGTTTGGCTCGCTATGAAGAGATGGCAGCCGAAGCAGACAAGATGCGCAAATTGGATTTCGAAGAGATCCAAATTCCACCTGGTCCACGCCTTGGAAACGTAGTAGTTGAAGTCGAGAATCTCTCAAAAGGTTTTGGCGATCGACTACTGATTGATGACTTATCTTTCACTTTGCCACGTAACGGAATTGTGGGTGTAATCGGCCCAAACGGCGCTGGCAAGACCACCTTATTCAAGATGTTGATGGGGATGGAAACTCCGGATTCTGGAAGTGTGAAAGTTGGCGAAACTGTTCGCATTTCTTACGTAGATCAGTCGCGCGGTGGAATTGATCCAAAGAAGTCACTTTGGGAAGTAGTTTCAGATGGACTTGATTTCATCAAAGTTGGCCAAGTTGAAATGCCATCGCGTGCATATGTCTCTGCATTCGGTTTCAAAGGGCCTGATCAGCAGAAGCCAGCTGGAGTTTTATCAGGCGGAGAACGCAATCGTTTGAATTTGGCGCTAACTCTAAAGATGGGCGGTAACTTGTTACTTCTTGATGAGCCAACAAACGATTTGGATGTTGAAACACTTGGTTCACTAGAAAATGCGCTACTTGATTTCCCTGGTTGCGCCGTGGTGATCTCTCACGATCGTTGGTTCTTAGATCGTGTGGCTACCCACATCCTGGCTTATGAAGGTGATTCCAAGTGGTTCTGGTTCGAAGGAAATTTTGAAAGTTACGAGAAGAACAAGATTGATCGACTTGGCGCTGAGGCGGCAAGACCACATCGTGCTACTTACAGAAAGCTAACCCGTTAATGCGTCATAAATGCCAACTACAAATTAGATGGGCGGATCTAGATGCATTCCGCCATGTAAATAACGCGACATATTTGGTGTATATGCAAGAAGCCAGAGCAGATTTCACTTGGTTCTCTCGCAAAGTAAAAGGCGAGAAACCAATTTTGGATGACATGGTGGTAGCTCGCGCAGAAGTAGATTTCATTGAGCCGATTCATTCAGTTGATATCCCACTCGAAGTGGAGATTTATATAGAAAAAATCGGAAACTCTTCATTTGTTATGGTCTATGAGATGTCGCAAGCAGGTACGCTCCGTGCCAAAGGAAAGACGGTCCAAGTCGGCGTGGATATGGAGACCGAGAAATCTAGACCGCTTCGTGACTACGAACGTGAGTATCTAGAAAAATACCTGGAAGGCTAATTAATGCATACCATTTTGCCAGCGCGCAATGAACGCCCGTGGTGGCGCGATGCGGTTACTTATCAGATCTATATCCGCTCTTATGCGGATTCAAATGGTGACGGTATTGGTGATATCAATGGAATTAGATCACGCCTTCCATACATAAAGGATTTGGGCGTCGATTGCATCTGGATAAACCCATGGTTTCAATCTCCGCAGAAAGACCATGGATATGACGTCGCTGATTACATGGACATCAATAAGGATTATGGAACGCTAGATGATGCGAAAGCTTTGATCAAAGAGGCACATGCACTTGGTATGCGTATCATTCTTGATCTAGTTCCAAATCATTCATCAGATCAACATGTCTGGTTTCAAGAGGCCTTAAATTCTGAACCTGGTTCGAAAGCACGCGATCGTTATATTTTCCGGGATGGCAAAGGCGCAAATGGCGATTTGCCACCTAACAATTGGGAAGCAGTTTTCGGTGGTCCCGCTTGGGAGCGGGTAATTGAGAAGGATGGAAAACCAGGGCAGTGGTATCTACATCTATTTGCAGTCGAACAACCTGATTTCAATTGGCGAAATCCAGAGGTGTGGGATCACTTCCGACAGATTTTCCGTTTCTGGTTAGACCTGGAATTTGATGGATTCCGAATCGATGTTGCGCACGGTATGTGGAAAGAAGATGGATTGCCTGATGTTGATGTGGCAGAACTTGAACTTCTAGATCGACATTATCGACCATATTGGGATCAAGAAGAAGTCCACGAAATTCATCGCGATTGGCGAAAGATCACTGACACCTACAAACATCAACCAATGTTGGTATCTGAAGCCTGGGCCCCAAATGATCAAAGAATTGCAATGTATGTAAGGCCAGATGAATTACATCAATCTTTTAATTTCTCATTTCTCACCGCCAAATGGGAGGCAAAGTCATTAAAGAAGATCATCGATCAATCGATGGCTGAAGTTGTAAAAGTTGGCGCTCCACCTTCTTGGGTTTGGGAGAACCACGATGTAGTTCGTAAGCCAGATCGCTTAGATCTTGGTTTACAGAACAAAGGTAAAGGCATTGAGAAATTTGGCGATCCTAAGAAGTTAAATAAGGAACGAGCGCTAAAGCGCGCTGCCGCAGCTACGCTTTTAGAACTTGCATTACCTGGTGGCGCATATATTTATCAAGGTGAAGAACTTGGATTATTTGAAGTACGTGACATTCCTGAGGATCGATTAGAGGATCCAATTTGGAAGATGTCAGGACATACAGATCGCGGTCGTGATGGTTGCCGTGTTCCACTTCCGTGGACAAAGGATTCAGCAGGTGCACACGGATTCTCATCCGATAAGAATTTATCAGTCGATAAAGCATGGCTTCCGCAATCTGCTGGTTGGGGAGAGCGCGCGGTTGATACGCAACAAGGTGTCTCTGGTTCGTTCTTCGAGATGGTCAAACAAGCGCTGAAGATTCGAAAGTTAGAACCCGGACTTGGCGATGGCCAGATGGATTGGATTGATGTCAACGATGATGTAATTGCATTTGAAAGACCAGGAAAATTTGTTTGCTACGTTAACTTTGGTCTTGCTGATGTAGTAATTCCTTACGGGTCAGAAGTACTGGTCTCTTCAGCACCTTTGAAAGGTGAACATCTTCCAACCGATACTGCTGTTTGGTTGAGACTGCCATAGCAAACGCATGAGCACTTTCTGGGAAGAGGTCGGCGGAACCAACTTCTTCGTCGAATTAACTAGCGCTTTTTATGCGCAGGTTGCTACCGATCCAATTCTGCGACCGATGTATCCAGATAGCGATCTACATGCTGCAGCTGAAAGATTGCAATTATTTCTCGAACAATATTGGGGCGGTCCCACCACTTACTCTGAACTACGTGGCCATCCAAGATTGAGGATGCGCCATAACCAATTCTTTATTGATTCCAAAGCAAAAGAGGCATGGCTACAGGCAATGGGCAATGCTTTAGACACCTTAGATATAGACACCGCACATCGTGCGGAACTTTGGAATTATCTTGAACTTGCTGCAAATAGCTTAGTTAATCAACCTGATTGAGATTTATTTCCAACTTTTAGAATCTCACCATTTCTTAAGTACCAAAGGGTGCCATCTGCGGCTCTAACTGAAGTAATTCGAAGTCCAACTCGTTCCACTTTTCCTTTTACATCAAGCACATCGACTTCATCACCAACGCCATATTGGTCTTCTATCAACATCAAGATTCCAGATAGAACATCGCGAACGATAGTTTGTGCGCCAAGACCTAGCGCCACTCCAATCACACCAGCTGATGCAATCAACGGGCCGAGATTCAAACCAAACTCTCCGAGCATCATAAACAAAGCAATCAGCCAGACTGCGCCATTTAGAGTGCTGGTGAGCACTGTGCCTAAAGTTTTTGCGCGCTCGGCTTGTCGATAACCGAAGCTTTTAGGTCCTGGCAACAGGTCAGCCCGAGAGATGCGATCTACAATCTTTCGAATAGTGCGTCGACCCAATTGTTGGGCTGAAATTGCGACTACCAGAATCACCGTAATTCGAATTGGGGCTCCGCCAAACCAATTCCAAAAGCTTTCCAGGTTATCCATATGCGCAAATCTACCCAGTACTCGGGTGAAATTTCCCAAATTGTTACCCGGGATTAGCCGTAAATGCCAGCAAAAGAGAGGAAGTTAAGGCAGGATTTGCAAATCGGCCCAAGCCATGTGCCGGACGGGAGCGGATATGTCTAGAGCGTTAGTGCTCAATGCAACATACGAACCACTAGGTGTTGTAAGTGATAG
>CAZYJU010000088.1:0-4243 GCA_964647945.1 uncultured Actinomycetes bacterium
GCAGCACGTTCGACTGTGGTTATTCACGAGACCAACTCGTTCACCTCGTTGAACAGTGGTACTCCTGATACCAACCTAGTTACAAACTCAAACGTCGGATACTTGACCGGAATGGGCTTCAATTATTACGACGATAAGAAGAACTTAGTTGAGAATACAGTTCTTGGTTCATACAAGATTGTTCGCAACAAAGCTAACGACTTCCAAGTTCAGTACACCATCAACAAGGGCCGTCTATGGTCAGATGGAACTGAAATCGATGCTCGTGACATGCTTCTTGGACACGTTCTGCAGTCTTCAGAGTATTCAAAGTCTGCCGGCTTAGGTGATCCAGCATCAGAGACCACTCCACCAGTGTTTAACTCAATTAGCTACGGTGGCGTTTACGACAGCAAGGTTGTTGGAATTCCAACCATCTCTGCTGACAAGATGTCTGTAACCATCAAGTTCTCAGCTCCAATTCCAAACTGGCAGCTATTTGGACTTGGTGTGTCACCTGCTTACACCATGGTTCACATTGCAGATGGCAAGAAGTCACTTCAGCCAGTTGCAGCGAACAACGCAGCTAAGGATGCGATTATCAAGGCGATCCAAGGCAAAGACACTGCATTCTTGAAGAAGATTGCAAAGGTCTGGAACGAGGCGTACAACATTCAGACAATTGATGCGAGCACCAACCCATTGCTACTAGTTTCAAACGGTGCATTCTTGGTGAAGTCAGCTGTCAAGGATCAGTCAATCACCATGACTACAAATCCAAAGTACAACTCAGGTCCAAAGACCACTGGTTCAATTGACACCATCATCTTCCGTTTCATCACTGATGGAACTGCAGCATCACAAGCACTTGCTAACGGTGAAATCGACCTTTATGCAGGTCAAGCAACAGCAGATGCAGTTTCTCAGCTAAAGGCTATGAAGGGCGTAACTGTTCTAGGTGGCGTTAATGCTTGCTACGAGCACATCGACCTTCGCGTTGATTCAGAGCAGGGAAATAAGGAAGTCTTCAGTGGTCCATTTGCGAATTCAAATCCAAATGCCAAGAAGCTACGTCAAGCATTCTTGCTTGCATATCCACGTGATGAGATCGTAGAGAAGATCATCAAGCCAGTTAACCCAAATGCAGTAGTTGTTAACTCAACATTCGTGCTACCTGGCCAATCAAACTACGCAAAGATCACTGCTGGTAACGGCAGCAAGAAGTACAGTGAGGGAACACAGGAGCAACGCACTGCTCAAGCTCTAAAGCTTGTTCGTAGCGTTTATCCAAAGGCTTCGGCAACCAACCCAGGCTTCACAGTCAAGTTGATGGTTCCGTCACCGAACTCACGCCGTGCACAGCAAGCAGCGCTTGTGGTACCTGCACTTGCAAAGGCTGGTATCAAGGTTGAAGCTCTACCTACCACTGGTTGGTCAGGCAAACTATCAAGCAACGCTTTTGATGCATTCTTCTTCGCATGGTGCCCATCAGCTGTTACTCAGACTGGTACCAACGCTAACTTCCAATCTGATGGAGGAAATAACTTCTATGGTTGGAATAACTCTCAACTAGATACAGTTTTGAAGAAACTGGAATCAGTTATGCCAGATGCATCAGTTGATCGTTACTACATCCAAGCAGAGCGCATCATCACTGATCAGGCATGGACACTTGGTATCTTCGCTCACCCAGCGGTTACCGCGTTCAACTCAACTCTCAAGGGAATCAAGCCAGCACCATTGACACCAAACTTGGTCTGGAACTTCTGGGAGTGGACATACTAAGAAATTAGCTAAAAAGCTAACTACTTAGTTATATAAAAGTAGAAAACGAAGTGGTGCTCAAGAAATTGAGCACCACTTCGCTATATATCCAAGATACCCAAGGTATTTAAGATATCTAAATTCAAGTATTTTGCCGTAAATAAATTAAGATTATCCAAGACAGATAATCCAAGACATTGAAGCGTTACGTTTAACCTAAGGAGCGCACTTGAGAGGCTATATCGCACGCCGCATTGGGCTGATGCTGATGATTGTTTTTGGTTCCAGTTTCTTGGTTTATAACTTAGCCGCCATCTCTGGCGATCCACTCGAAGGTCTACGCACCTCGACCGAGCCAAACGCAAAACAACAGATCATCACTCTGACTCGACAGTTGCAATTAGATGTTCCGCCACCGATCAGATACTTCTATTGGTTACAGAATGTTTTGACTGGAGACTTTGGTAAAGCCCGCGACGGTCAAGGAGTTTGGGACACCATTGCCTTTGCAATTCCAGTAACCATTCGACTAGTGACCATGGCAACCATCATCGCAATTGTTCTAGGTATAACCATCGGAATCATCACTGCACTTCGTCAGTACAGCCGTTTTGATTATTCAATGACTTTCGTTTCATTCCTTCTATATTCACTTCCAGTCTTCTGGGTAGCGGTTCTCTTAAAGCAGTACATGGCAATTCGTTTCAATACATTTTTATCTAATCCAACTATCCCCATAGGTTGGACTGCTTTCTATGCCGCCGTTGTCGGAATCTTCTGGGCTGGCGTAATTAGTGGCGATCGACAACGAGTACTTAAGGTATTCGGTATCTCTTTCCTGGCAACTGCAGTCACTCTGCAATTGTTGAGTGCGCTCAAATGGTTCATAAACCCAAGCCTGACAATCTTCGGAATTGCATTTCTTGGAGTCGTAACTGCGATTGCTATCACTTATATTTCGACGGGTCTTGAGAATAAAATGGCTCTAAAAGCAGCGCTTGCAATGGCTGGAATTGCGGTTGCTATTTATTTCCCAATGCAATGGTTCTTCAACCGATATGCCAGCTTATGGATCTTGCTGCTACTAGGTGTAATCACCATTTTGGTTGGTATGGCTGTTGGACGCGCCTTTGCCAATATCGATCGCGGACCAGTTATGCGCACTGCATCCATTACCGGATTCATAATCGGCATCTATCTGGTGCTTGATCGAATGATGCGTGAATGGGCTCCCTACATGAAAGAAGATGCAGTCAATTTCCGCCCAGTACCAACCATTGGTGAGATTAATACTCAATTAGTCCCATCTAACTTCTGGATTGGTTTCTTAGATACTGCATTGCACTTAGTCTTGCCGACAATCGCGTTGACTTTAATTTCTTTTGCCGGTTATGTTCGATTTACCCGCGGTACTTTGCTAGAAGTACTTAATGCAGATTACATTCGAACTGCAAGAGCAAAAGGCTTGCCAGAGCGCACCGTAATCATGCGACATGCATTCCGCAACACCATGATTCCAATTTCAACAATTATGGTTGCTGACATCGCGGGAATTATCGGTGGTGCGATTATCACCGAATCAGTCTTTGGTTGGGTCGGCATGGGAACTGTATTCCGCAGAGCTATTTCAACTTTTGATTTAAATCTATTGATGGGGGCTACCTTGATCACCACCACTTTGGCAGTGACTGCAAACTTAGTAGCCGACCTTCTTTACAGCGTGCTTGATCCACGCGTGAGAACAGGAGCTGGAAAGTAATGGCTTCATTCAAATTATTTAAAAGAAATATTGAAGAAACTGCCCAAACTGATGCAGCTGAAAATGCAATTGCGCTAAAGGAAGTCGAAGGTCTCTCACAGCGCCAGATTGTCTTCAAGCGATTTATCCATCACAGAGCTGCGATGGTTGCGATATTTACTCTGGTTGGCATTATTTTGATAGTTAATACCGCATTGGATTTCAAAATTGGCCCCTGGAAAATAAATGGTTGGTGGAAGTACTCAATCGAAGATATTCCAGAGTTACGCATGGAAGAGTGTGAAAATGGCAATGTTGGCTGCCCAACTCTCCAACTATTTCCACCATCTCTAGGGGAGCATCCATTTGGTCAAGATGATATTGGCCGTGATTATTTCGCACTCGTTATGCGCGGCGCACAACGCTCACTCATGGTCGCATTCGTTATCGGAATTATTGGTGGAGTGCTCGGAACCGTAATCGGAGCTATCGCTGGTTACTATCGCGGTATCGTCGAAGCAGTATTGATGCGTTTAGTTGACTTCGTAATCACAGTTCCTGCAATCATCATTGGATCCGTGATTGGTTTCCGTTACGGAAATCTAGGTGCAGGCTTCCTAGCGATTTACCTTGGATTATTCGCTTGGACTGGTCTGTCGCGACTGGTGCGCGCAGAATTTTTGAAACTTCGTGAAATGGAGTTCGTGGATGCTGCTCGTGTTGCTGGAGCATCCAATCGCCGAATCATCTTCAAGCACATCC
>CAZYJU010000089.1:0-4105 GCA_964647945.1 uncultured Actinomycetes bacterium
TCTGTGATGACATTTCCGATCGGATTTTCAATTAAATAATCCCAAATTTGGGGCAGCGCAATTTGATTTCGAAGTTGGGTGCGACTTTGCAGAGGCTCTAACATCGATGGCGCAATGCGCTCGGCAAACTGCGCTACCTCTGCATAAAACTCTTGCCAGGCTTTGCGCTCCCTTTCGCCTCCAGCTAAACGACCGAAGGAGTTTTCAGTTCGTTCATCCCATTGCCTCGAGATCAATAATCCATCTTGATCGTATGGTGTAAAAGATGAGATTTCTCGCGATAGGCATTTGAAATTTAGACCAAGGTCCTTGATGATCTTATCTGGCAAAAGTGAAACCAAGTACGAGTAACGCGATAAACGAGCGTCGTAATCTTCAAAGGTCCGAACGCTCTGAGTTGCTCCCCCAATAACTTCTTGCGCCTCTAATATCAAGACTTTCTTGCCAGCTTTAGCAAGATAATTTGCAGCAACTAAACCATTATGGCCAGCTCCGGCAATAATTACATCGTAATCAAACATGAATATCTAAAGAGATTTGACCATGCGATTAACCGCCTCAGCGAGCACGCTCTCGCTGGTGCCTAAATTGATTCGTATAAATTGTGATGCGCTGGTGCCATAAATCTTGCCTGAATTAAAAGCAACGCGACCCTTTTCTAAGAAAACCGCAGCAGGATCCTCGCCAAGGTTTAATGCCGATACATCCACCCATGCCAAGTATGAGCACTGTGGAATTTGATATTTCGCCGCTGGGAGTTGGGTATCTAGCAGCGTCTTTAGATAATGAGCATTTGATTCAATGGTTGAAATTGCCCCATCTAGCCAATCCTCACATTCATTGAAGGCAACCACTGCCGCAAAAGCTCCTAGAATCGAAGAGCGAAAGTGAACCGACAATGGCATCTTCGCCAGTAACTCATGTTTCTCTTTGGATTGCGAGATTATCAATGCAGATTTAAGACCAGCGATATTAAATGCCTTACTAGCGCTAGTCACACAAATACCCACTTCAGCAGCTTCAGTAGAGACAGCTAAAAACGGAACAAACTTATTGCCAGAAAAGGTAAGTGGTGCATGAATCTCGTCGCTAATTACCGTAACCCCATAGCGCTTGGCTAATTCTGCGATACGAATCAATTCAGATTGCGTGAACACCTTTCCGAGTGGATTGTGAGGGCTGCAAATAGCATGAACTTTAATGCCGGATGCGTAATGCTTTTCGATGTTCTCAAAATCTAGTTCCCAATTATCACCTTGGTGAATAAATGGAACATCAATCAATTCCACTTTGGTTTCATTGATCCAATTGTAGAAATTTTGATAGATCGGTGAATTAATCATCACCTTATCGCCAGGTTGAGTGCATACACGAAGTACTTCAACCATTCCGACTCCAACGTCCGTGCATAGACGCACGTACTCTGGGTTTACCTCCCAATTCCAACGTCGCTTGGCAAAACCTGCGAAGGATTCTCCTAGCTCAGGAATTTTGCTGAGATAGCCCATATCTGAATGCGAGACCATTTCAATTAGAAGTTTCTTGATTGGTTCTGCGATTGGAAAGTCCATCTCTGCGACAAAGAGCGGAAGTACATCGGGTGGAAAACCTCTCCACTTCTCACTTCGATGGGTGCGCATTTCAGATAGTGGGAGGGCTTCGATCTTCACACCGAGAGAGTAATACAGAGAGTTACTTTGCGCAGTAGGATTTGCAAAATACCGCTCAATTTTTATAGGTGAGGTTATAAGTGGTCACTCCAGCAAAGATGCGCAAGATTGTTGAACAAATCGCTGAAACCGATAAGAAATTCATACCAGTGATTGAATCTTCTAAATTGTGCGATTTGGGTATGAATAATTCTGATGAGAGTCACTTTGAGTCTTTGGTCTCATCGGTGATCTCGCAACAATTAGCTACGGCAGCTGCCCGCACGATCAATCAGAGATTTAAAGCTGTAACGGGAAAAGTCACGCCGCGAAATGTCGTTAATTTAAGCGAATCCGATTTGAGAGGTGCAGGACTCTCGGCAGCAAAGGCAAAAACTATTCAAGGGCTAGCAAGTGCTGCTAATTCCAAAGAGATTGACTTCAATAAATTACACCTCGAAGAAGATGATCAGGTCTATTCAAAATTAACTTCATTATGGGGAATTGGGCCGTGGACCGTGGATATGTTCATGATGTTTCAACTAGGAAGGTTAAATGTTTGGCCAACTGGTGATTTAGGTGTGCGAAGAGGTTGGGAAAAAATCCATCGATTAAAGGAAGAGATTGTCCCCAAAGTTTTAGAGCAACGTGGGGCTAAGTTCCAACCGCACCGTAGCGTGGTTGCTTGGTATTGCTGGCGTGCGCTAGATAACTAACATAATTAGCGAGGTTCCAGAATCAAACTAACTGAATTGATACACCAACGCTGATCGGTAGGTGTCTCAAACCCCTCACCTTCGAATACATGCCCAAGATGTGAATTACACATCGCACATCTAACTTCGGTACGAATTCTCGGTGCTAAAGAACGATCCTCAATCAAAATGACTGCATCATTATCGGTAGGGGCGTAGAAAGATGGCCAACCACAACCCGAATGAAACTTGGTCTCACTTCTAAATAGCTCTGCTTGGCAAGCCTTGCACTTGTAAACGCCAACGGTCTCGGTATCTGTATATTCCCCAGTAAATGGTCGCTCAGTAGCGCTATTGCGTAAGACTTCATATGAGAGCGGATCTAGGCGTTTCTTCAATTCAGATTCATTTACTGATGGATATGCCACACCTGTTGAAGAGTGGCAGTCATAACCATTTGGATTCTTTTCCAAGTAACGTTGGTGATAATCCTCAGCAATCCAATATTTATGTGGCTTGGCATCTTCGATCTGAGTGACTATCGGTCCGATTCCCTCTTTCGCAAGAACTTTTCCATAAACTTTTGCAGCATTGAATGCGAGCGCCTCTTGTTCAGAAGTGGTGTAGAAAATTGCACTTCTGTACTGAGTTCCGATATCACCGCCTTGCTTATTGAGCGAAGTGGGATCATGCATTGTGAAGAACTCTTCTAGTAAACGCTGATAACTAATCTGTTGAGGGTCAAAAACAACCTCTACGGTCTCAGCATGATTGGTATCGCCATTGCAGACCTCTTTGTAGGTGGGGTTATCTTTGTGGCCACCCATGTAGCCGACTGAGGTACTTATGACTCCTGGAAGATTCCAGAATCTACGCTCTGCTCCCCAGAAACATCCAGTAGCAAAGTAGGCGTGCTCTGATCTACTAGAACTATTCATCGAACCCTCTTCTTTTAACGCTCTTGAATTACTAGTCGCTGCATTTTGAATTAAACTGATAATTGAATATTTATTCAGTTACTATCCAATAGTATTAGCGCTCCCGAGAGAGATTTCATTTCGGCCCTCGTAGCTCAGGGGATAGAGCACGGCCCTCCGGAGGCCGGTGCACAGGTTCGAATCCTGTCGAGGGCGCATTAAATGTGCTAAATCACCCTGATTGTTTCAGTAGCCTCTTGTAACGAATTAATAACTATTGGAGAATAGCGCGTTGGTCAAAAAATGGCCGAGAGATTTCGAGCGTAAAAGAGGGTGGTTAGCGGATGGATTGGCGTCATCAAGCAGCATGCCGTGATGAGGATCCCGAGCTATTTTTCCCTGTAGGAAATACTGGCCCTGCGATTACCCAGATCGAAGAGGCTAAGAAAGTATGCATGCGCTGCCCTGTTAAAGAGCCCTGCCTCGCTTGGGCGCTTGAGTCTGGTCAAGATGCTGGTGTTTGGGGCGGATTATCTGAAGACGAACGTCGCGCTATGAAGCGTCGCGCAGCTAGAAATCGCGCTCGCTTGGCTGAGCTAAATCGCTCCGATAACTAAAAACAACTAGCGAATATCAAAGTGTAATTGCGCAGTAGTTCCGACAGCGCTTCCTGAGAATTCCAAAGTTCCCTTCAACTCGCTCTCAGTCAGAGTGCGAACGATCTGTAGCCCTAAGTTTGAATTACTCTTTAAATCAAAGTTATCAGGTAAGCCAACGCCATCATCTTCAACCTTTATGGTGCAACTATTTCCAGTTCGACTAAAGACCACATCTACTCTGCTAC
>CAZYJU010000090.1:0-3914 GCA_964647945.1 uncultured Actinomycetes bacterium
AACCACCTTCCCCACCTCTCTGGATGGGTCTTTAAAGGATCGAGTCGAAGTATAACCCCTAAAGGAAGTTAACTATCGTTACTGTAAATATGTGGGGCATCACGTGGCGATTTGCCCTTTCATGGTGGCGATTCGGCTAAGAACACCGTGAATAAATGTCGCCGAATTCTCAGTTGAAAGTTCAGATGCCAACTTCAAAGCTTCATCAATTACGACCGCTTCAGGGTTCTCACTCCAAAGCAGCTCCCAAATTGCGATGCGCAGAATATTGCGATCCACGCTCGGGATCCGATCAAAATCCCAACCTTGAATGTGGCTCCTTATCAAATCATCAATCCGAGTTTGGTTATTGGTTACACCTTGAACAATGGTTACTGCATAATCACGCAGATCGACTGTCGAAATAGTTGAAAAAGACTGGTTTCTTAGATCTAATTGAAATAGTTGATCAAGCGCTTCTTTACGTGATTTGGAACGAGCAGACACTTTAAGCGCGACCGAGATAAGAACCATCGCGGGTATCTACAAGCACCTTTTCGCCTTGCTTGATAAATAATGGTACTTGAATATCGATACCTGTTTCCAAGGTAGCTGGCTTTGTACCACCAGAAGAACGATCGCCCTGAATGCCAGGTTCTGTGTAAGTGATTTCAAGAGCAACTGAGGCCGGAAGTTCGACATAAAGAGGATTACCTTCATGCATCGCTACGATTACTTCAGCATTTTCCAACATGTAATTGGCTGCTTCGCCAACTGTTGCTCCAGAGATCGTAATCTGATCGTATGAAGAGGTATCCATGAAAACATAATCTGAACCGTCTTTATACAAATATTGCATATCTCGCTTTTCAACCACTGCGACTTCAACCTTGACGCCAGCATTGAAAGTCTTTTCAACAACTTTTCCGGTGAGTACCTGCTTCATCTTGGTACGCACGAATGCCGGACCTTTTCCTGGTTTTACGTGCTGGAACTCAACTACAGTCCATAGAGAGCCATCTAAATCTAAGGTCATCCCGTTTTTCAGATCATTTGTTGTTGCCACTTTAGCGCTCCCTGAGTTTCGATTAACTGCGTGATTTTATCTAATAATCAATTTAATTAGAAATCAAAGACTTCATAGCGATTAAAGCCAATTTATAAGAATTTGGACCGAAACCAGAGATCGTCCCTTGCGCAACGCCACTGATTACCGAGGTATGACGGAAATCCTCGCGAGCTAAAGGATTTGATAGATGGACCTCAATTAAAGGTGATTTGACCATCTCTGCAGCGTCATGAATAGCGATTGAATAGTGAGTAAAAGCTGCTGGATTGATGATTACCGGAAGGCTTTGATCAGCAGCTTCATGAAGCCATTTAACGATAGTAGCCTCATCATCACTCTGACGAATATCGATACTTAATCCTAAATCCGCCGCAGATTTGGAGATGAATTCCTTTAGCTGTTCCCAATTTAAATCTCCGTAATATTTAGAATCACGAATATCCAATCGTCCTAAATTTGGACCATTGAGGATGAGAATCTTCATCTGCTTATTCTCTCATAAACAGATGCCAAAAGTTCTGAGGATGGATTCTCTATACGATTACATTTGCCGATTTCTTGAAGTCCCACAAATCGAAGCTGTCCAGTTCGGTTCTTCTTATCTGAAAGAAGCAAATTTTCGATGTTTGACCAAGCGCTCAAAGAATAGGAAGTTGGAAGTTGCAAGTTTCTTAAAATTTGATAATGCTCTGAGACAACCGCTTGATCTAAATTGTTGACCTCTTTTGAAAGTTCAGCAGCAAAGCACATCCCAATTGCAACAGCTTCACCATGTCGCAACTGATATCCACTCTCTTTCTCTATTGCATGACCTAGAGTGTGGCCGTAGTTCAATATCTCTCGAAGGAAACTTTCTTTGAAATCGCTGCTGACTACCTCAGCTTTCACCGAGACCGAACGGTGAATCAGATCCAATTGCAGATCCCTATTCTTGATGACATCTTGTAACGTCTGATCTCTCAATAAGGAGATGATCTTGGCATCTTGGATAAAGCCTGTCTTAACTACCTCCGCTAAACCGGCCGCGAAATCTCGATCAGAGAGAGTGCTTAGCCAATCCAAATCAATGAGAACTGCGTTAGGAGAATGAAAAGAACCGATTAAATTCTTTCCATGCTCAGCATTAATGCCAGTTTTCCCACCGACAGATGCATCCACCATCCCTGCCAACGTAGTTGGAAAGGCAATCCAATCTATTCCACGCATCCAAGTAGCTGCTGCAAAGCCTGCGACATCGGTGACTGTGCCTCCACCGATCGCAATTATTAGATCACCGCGGCTGATACCCAACTCTCCCAATTGTTGCCAAATCCTTGAAATAGATTCCAGGTTCTTGCCGGACTCGCCATCTGATATCTGTATGGTTGGTAAACCAGTATCTACATCAAATTTTTCACTACAGATCACTACGGCCTTCTCGCGACCTTCAATCCAGTCTTGTAAAGATACTTTCCAATCAACACCTATCTCTACTTGATACTTACGCTCCGAGCTAACCGGTACCGTTTTCATAAGTTCTCAACGATTCTCGATACGATTTCTGAAACTTCAAGATCGCTTACATCAATATTTAAGTCCGACAAACTCTCATAAATTGGGCGACGATCAGACATAAGTTCGCTCCACTTCTGGCGCGGATTAACCATTAGCAGTGGGCGGGCTTTATCGAACCCAACTCTTGGTGAAACTGCCGAAAGGGAGATATCTAAAAAAACTTTCTTTGCGGATGAATTTCGAAGCGCAGATTGTGTGGCGACGCTGGTAATTGCTCCACCTCCTAGGGATAAAACACCTCTGCAATCACGTAACGCATCAATAACTACGCTCTCTTCGACCAATCTAAAATGAGCCTCACCATCATCAACAAATATCTCGGAGATGCTTTTACCTTGATCAGCTTCTATTAATTCATCTGTATCCGTAAAATCGCACTCCAATATTTTGGCGAGCTCTCGGCCTACAGTGCTCTTTCCGGCGCCCATAGGTCCTATCAAAACTAAATCAGGAGCCATTATTTATATGGCAGATTCTCAATGTACGAATTGAAGTTTCTGCGTGTTTCGGTGACGGAATCGCCGCCAAATTTCTCTAGAACCGCCTCCGCCAAAACTAAAGCCACCATCGCTTCAGCAACTACGCCCGCTGCAGGTACTGCGCACACATCAGAGCGCTGATTAATTGCTTTAGCTGCCTCTCCTGTTGCCACATCAATAGTATCTAGTGCTTTTGGGACAGTTGAAATCGGCTTCATTGCTGCTCGTACTCGAAGCAGATCGCCAGTACTAATGCCACCTTCAGTGCCGCCAGCTCGCTTTGAACGACGAACGATTCTGCCATCCGACATTTCAATTTCATCATGCGCTGCAGAACCGCGTCTTGTGGCAGTAGTAAAACCATCCCCTAATTCGACGCCCTTAATGGCTTGAATCCCCATAAGTGCGCCTGCTAATCGACTATCTAATCTTCGATCCCAATGTACGTGTGAACCCAAACCCACTGGAACTCCATATGCAAGTACCTCAACAACGCCACCAAGGGTGTCACCATCTTTATGTGCACTTTCAATCTCTTTTACCATTTCAGCGCTCGCATTTGTATCTGCACATCGAACTGGATCTGAATCGATGCGCGCTAGATCGGTGATGGTTGGCAATGAAACATTTTCAGCTACCTTCGCAGCGCCAATGGAAACCACGTGACTTAGAATTTCGATGCCGACGCTCTGTTTTAAAAATGCCTTTGCAATTGCTCCTAGCGCAACTCTTGCTGCCGTCTCTCTGGCAGAGGCGCGCTCTAAAATCGCTCTAGCATCATTAAATCCATATTTCTGCATTCCAACTAGATCTGCATGACCAGGACGTGGTCT
>CAZYJU010000091.1:0-3749 GCA_964647945.1 uncultured Actinomycetes bacterium
TATGGAGCTGAAGTACCTAGTACTGGCTCTGTTAAATCGCGTTCATATAGGTTTCGATAGACATTTTTTTCTTGAGCTTCCTGCAACATCTCGGGCGAGATATCAACCCCATCAATATTGATCTCGGGTCTTAGAGACTTTAAATAGTAGCCAACTAACCCAGTTCCGGTACCGATATCAATCACCGAACCAACTTTTGGAGCTACATTATTAAAGAGCTCTGCGATTACCTTGGGATGCTCATATCCTTCTTGGGCAACAAACTCAGATTCATAAGTCTTTGCCCACTTTGCATAGAGCGCTCGGTTCTCTTCGGGTGATTTAAGCGAATAGGCATCGTTTAAACTGATTTCCATAGCAAGCTTTCAGTTCAAGCTTTTATCTTGCTGCCATTTGGGTCATACAGCGGAGATGCCGCGACCTGCCCCTGATGCCATACGCCAAAGAATTCAATCTCTAACTTTGTACCTGGCTTTGTATATTCGATTGGTAGATATGCAAATGCGATCGCCTTATTGATGGTGTAACCCTGGCCGCCACTCTTAACACGTCCAATGATCTGCTCATTGAATCTAATTGGCTCACTACCTAGCGGAACCTGCCTGATGTCATCAAAGATTATTTGAACTAATTTTCTAGTAGGGGACTTAAGATTTGCCAACGCTTTAGCGCCATAGAAATTATCTTTCTTCTTTGAGATCGCAAAAGATAGACCAGCTTCATATGGATTGTATTCAGTATTAATCTCACCGCCCCAAGCTAAATAGCCTTTCTCAAGGCGAAGAGATTCGATCGCTCGGTATCCGCAAGGAAAGCCACCTGCTTCGTAGAGTAATTGCCAGATTGTCGGTGCATCAGCGACTGGAATATAAAGTTCCCAACCTAATTCGCCGACATAAGTTATGCGAGTTGCACGTAATTTGATCCCTTTGATCTCTATCTCTTTAGAGTGCATGAATGGAAATGCTTGATTGCTAAAGTCAAAAGTGGTGAGCGATTGCAAGATTTCTCGGGATTTAGGTCCCCAGATACCAAAGATTGCAAGATCTTCAGTGCGGTCCTCAATTTGTACATCATGAAATCCATTTTCACGGCGAAGTTTTCTAAGCCAACCAGCATCGTGATGCGCAAAGGCAGTTCCGGTAATAATTAAGAAACGATCTTCTTTAATCTGCGTTACGGTGAAATCACATTCAATGCCGCCCTTAGAATTAAGAGCTTGGGTATAAACAGCTCTTCCGACTCCTTTAACAACATCGTTAGCGCAAACAAACTCTAAAAATTGCGCTGCACGTGTGCCGCTAACTTCTAATTTTGCAAAACTAGATTCATCAAATATGCCTGCACCTTCGCGGGTTGCTGCATGTTCTAATTGCACAGCGCTTGACCAATTCTTACCAGCCCAACCATGTGGTCTCTTGGATTCGCTTCCTACATGGTTGCGGTAGAAATTAACGCGCTCCCAACTAGATTTCTCACCGAATTCTGCTTGATTATCTTTATGCCACTCATAAGCAGGGGAGACTTTATGTGGCCTGCAGCTTTGACGTTCTTCTTGCGGATAATGAATATCGTAATACTGCTCATAATTTTCCTGGATTCGATCGAGTGTGAATGCAGGCGATTGATATGCAGGGCCAAATCTACGAATATCCATATGCCAAAGATCCATCGGCGGTTCATTTCCGACAATCCATTCGGCCATGACTTTTCCGATTCCGCCAGCACCAGCAATTCCGTGAGCGCAGTAACCCGCAGCAACATAGAAGCCACCAACTTCGGTCTCACCTAAACAGAATTCATTATCTGGCGTAAATGCCTCTGGACCATTTATGAAACTTTTGATTCCAAGTTCGGCCATTTTTGGTACTCGCATCTGCGAATTAGCAGCAATCTCTTCGAATCGATCCCAATCTTCAGCCAGCAACATGTTGTTAAAGTTCTTCGGAATCTCATCCAATGATTCTCTGCTAGTTTTCCAAGCTTTTGAGGTGCGCTCATAGCCACCCATTAGTAGACCTTGAACTTCTTGCCTAAAATAAATCAAGTTATCGGGATCTCGAAGCGATGCCATCACGGGTGCATTCGGATCTAAGAAATTCTCGGTTATCAAATACTGATGACTCATTGGAACAATTGGGATGCGCACATCTACTAATCGACCAATTTCCGCGGCATAAATACCGCCACAGTTGACCACGATCTCGCACTCGATAGTTCCTTTGTCGGTGACAACGGCGGTTACTCTTCCCGAATCTGTTTTGATTTCTAAAACTCGAGTGAAGGTATGGATCTTTACACCTTTATTTCGCGCTCCGGCTGCCATCGAAAGTGCAAGTTGCGAAGGATCCACCTGTCCATCGGTGGTCATAATGCATCCGCCTACAACTCCATCTAAATTAATTAGCGGGAATCGCTCTTTGATTTCGGGAATTGAAATCTCATGTAAATCCAATCCGAAAGTTTTTGCCCAACCAATCTGTCTACGGATCTCTTCCATGCGCTCTGGAGATGATGCGATTTTGATACTGCCACACTCCACCCACGATGGTGGTGTCTCGCTCTTTTGCAATTCGCGGTAAAGGCTGGCCGAATGCATATTCATCTTAGTTAGGGTGGGATCTGCACGAAGCTGTCCAACCATTCCAGCAGAGTGAAATGTGGAGCCACTAGTTAAATCATTTCGATCCACAAGCACCACATCGGTCTCACCTAATTGAGCAAGATGATAGGCAACCGAAGTACCTCCAACGCCACCACCAATGATTACGATGCGCGCTCGGGTAGGCAATTGATTAGACACCTGTTCGGTAGACACCTCAGAAATGTATCATCCAGCAATGGCGGTGTCAGCAGCAGAGCTAGAAAAACTCTTTGGAGATACCTTAAATCAATCAGAGTTCTTGAATGGGCGCAGCAATTTAATTGAATTATCAGGTGGGCTGACCAATCGAAATTTAAAAGTTGAAACCCCAAATGGTGATTTTGTTGCCAGAATCTCAAGTAACGAATCATCGCTACTTTCAATCGATCGAGATAATGAATTCAATAATTCCAAACTTGCGGCATCTGTTGGAATTGGTGCACCCGTTTACGATTACAAAGCCGAATTTGGTTTATTGGTCATCGGTTTCTTACCAGGAAAAACTTTTGATGGCAGTGATGTGGCTAAAAATGCGGGTCGGATTGCCTCAAGCGTTAAGCAGCTGCACTCAGCTCCCAAGTTCAAATTAGATTTTGATATGTTTCAAATCCAAGCGCGCTATCTATCAATAGTTACTGATCGAGGATTTCGCCTTCCTGAAGGATACGCAAGTTTCATAAAGGCCAAAGATGATCTTCATCTAGCGCTAACAAAGACTGATACCGGTAAAGTTCCATGTAACAATGATTTATTACCTGCTAATTTCATAGACGATGGTCAGAAAATCTGGTTAATCGATTACGAGTACTCCGGAAACAACGACCCATGTTTTGAATTGGGAAATATCTGGTCGGAATCTGGCCAAGATATTGAAGTACTGCATCAATTAATTAAGGGTTATTACGGGAGCGAGCGGAAAGATAAATTTGCTAGGGCTTGGTTATTCTCGGTACTTGCAAAGTATGGGTGGACGCTTTGGGCGTCAATCCAAGATTCAATCTCCGAAATAGATTTTGATTTCTGGCAGTGGGGAATGCTCAAGTACGAAGATGTCCAAAGAGATTTTGGGTCAAAGTATTTTTATGAGCAGATAAACAATTTATAA
>CAZYJU010000092.1:0-3734 GCA_964647945.1 uncultured Actinomycetes bacterium
TTACTTCTGGCGAACATGATTTAGCTGAGAACATCATTCACTTTGTACTTGCACGACCTGAAGGTGGCGCAGTAGGTACTAAAGGTCTCTCATTATTTTTAGTTCCTAAGTATCACTTCAATTGGGATTCCGGCGAACTTGGTAAGCGCAATGGCGTTTTTGCAACTCGTCTTGAAGAGAAGATGGGTCTAAATATCTCTGCAACAGCGGAATTAAATATGGGAGAGAAGGAACCATGTGTTGGTTACTTGCTCGGCGAAGTTCATGACGGAATTCGTCAGATGTTTAAGATTATTGAATATGCGCGCATGATGGTTGGAACTAAAGCTATTTCAACGCTATCTACTGGTTATTTAAATGCGCTTTCTTATGCGAAATCTCGCGTACAAGGCCCTGATTTAACCAAGATGATGGATAAAGCTTCACCGCGTGTAACCATCATTAATCATCCAGATGTACGACGTTCACTACTTACACAGAAGGCTTATGCCGAAGGTATGCGAGCGCTAGTTCTATATACCGCTTCGATTCAAGATTCCATTATGTTGGAGCAAGATGAAGAGAAGTTAAAGCATTTAGAGAAGCTAAATGATCTATTGCTACCAATTGTTAAAGGTTATGGCAGTGAAAAATCTTGGGTACAACTAGGCACTGAGAGTTTGCAGACCTTTGGTGGTTCTGGTTTCACACAAGATTGGCCACTTGAACAATATGTTCGTGATGCCAAAATTGATACTTTGTATGAAGGCACCACTGCAATTCAAGGTTTAGATTTCTTCTTCCGCAAAATTGTTCGCGACAATGGTGCAACCTTGATGTCACTTGGTAATGAAATTAAGACATTCTGCGAATCAGGTGGCGCACTCGCTGACGAAAAGGCAAAACTGCTAAAGGCACTTGGTGATTTCCAAGGAATCATCACAGTATTAGTAGGACATGCAATGGCTTCTCAAGCAAAACCAGAAGAGATTTACAAAGTCGGTCTAAATACAACTCGCGCACTCTTTGCAGCTGGCGATGTGGTAATTGGTTGGTTATTACTACGTATGGCAGAGATTGCAGCGGGCAAGCCAAGTGATGATTTCTATCTTGGCAAGATTGCAGCAGCGAAACATTTCATTAATGTGGTCTTGCCGCATCTGACTGCAGAGCGAAAGATTGCTGAAGCAACTGATGGATCCATCATGGAGCTTCCAGAGAAAGCCTTCTAAGTAACGCTAAACTCTTTCGGTGAGTAACCACCGCAAAGGCGTAATCGCGCTCTTTATCGCTGCTTTAGCTTTTGCAGTAAATGGCATCGTCTCTAAATTAGTTCTGGAAGCTGGGCTCTCTGCTTGGCGCTTGGCCGAGATTCGTTCTACCGGAGCTTTCGCATTCTTCCTCTTCTATGCGCTGCTATTTAAAAGAAGCGCCTTTAGATTTGAACTTCGTGCGCTGCCAGAGATGTTGGTCTACGGAATCATCGGTTATGCCTGTGTGCAAGCCTTCTATTTCGTAGCGATCTTGCGAATGCCCGTATCGGTGGGCTTAATTATCGAATTTACCGCGCCAATCTGGATCGCGCTCTGGGTCAGATTTGTCCGTAAACAGCATGTGCCGCGGACTATGTGGCTAGCAGTCTTCTTGGCCTTTTCAGGTTTACTTCTAATCGCACAAGTTTGGAAAGGTTTGATCTTTGATGGCATCGGTTTAATCGCTGCCTTTTTAGATGCCTTTGCACTTACTGCTTATTTTCTACTTGGCGAAAAGTGGGGCAAGCGCGTTGCTACTGAAACGCTAATGCTTTATGGCTTTGGAGTTTCGATGCTCTTCTGGTGGATTGCATTTCCGATTTGGACTTATCCAACTGAAATTTTTAGCAAAGAGATTGATATTCGTGGACAAGCAGCTGGCACCATGGCAAGTGGTTGGATGTTAATTCTCTTTGTGATTGTAATCGGAACCATCATTCCTTATATCGGAAATCTAATTGGTATTACTAAGACCAGCGCATCATCAGCATCTGTGATTGGAATGTTAGAACCAGTACTTGCTGGTGTCTTTGCATGGATTTGGTTGAGCGAAACCTTTAATGCAATTCAATTAGTTGGAGCGGCGGCGGTTATCGCTGGAATTTATATTGCAACGAAGACGCGAGCTACTACTCAGCAGATCGTGCCTGAGTAAAGTCTTGATTGCCAAAGTTCTGGTTTTGAGCTGGCATATCAACAAAGCGTGAGAAGTGAAGTTGCGCCGAGACTGTTAAATCACGAGTCGGACCATTACGGTGCTTAACTACCAATAGATCTGCTTCTCCGGAACGATTCTGTTTGTCATATAAATCTTCGCGATGTAACAAGATAACCATGTCGGCATCCTGTTCGATAGATCCTGATTCGCGAAGGTCTGAGAGCATTGGTTTTTTATCTGCGCGCTGTTCTGGACCACGGTTTAGCTGTGAGATTGCGATAACTGGAATATCTAACTCTTTAGCCATCAACTTTAAGTGGCGGGAGAATTCAGAGACTTCTTGCTGGCGATTTTCTACCTTCTTTCCGGATGACATCAGCTGTAGATAATCGATCACAATTAATTTGAGGTCATGGCGCTGCTTTAAACGTCGCGCTTTTGCGCGAATTTCCATCATCGATAAGTTTGGTGAATCGTCGATAAATAGCGGTGCATCAGAGATTTCTCCCATGCGTCGCGCTAATCGCGCCCATTCATCATCAGAGAGTGCACCACTGCGAATGTTGTTAAGCGCGACACGTGCTTCGGCAGACAACATACGCATGGTGATTTCAGAGCGCGACATTTCAAGAGAGAAGATGACGGAGGTCTTCTTCTCATGAATTGCCGCATTTCGCACAATGTCCAATGCAAGTGTTGATTTACCAACTGCAGGACGCGCTGCAAGAACAATCATGTTTCCGGGATGGAATCCATTTGTTAATTTATCTAAATCGCGGAAACCAGTTAAGACGCCTTCTGGACCAACACCTTTAGAGATTCTCTCCATCTCATCAAAAGTTTGCTCGAGAAGTTCGTTGAGAATTACATAATCTTCTGATGCACGACGTTCGGTTACTTGATAAACCTCTGCCTGCGCTTGATCAACTGCATCATCAATTTCACCTTCTGGTGAATATCCGAGTTGCACGATTTTTGTTCCGGCTTCTACAAGTCGACGTGCAATTGCGCGTTCGCGAACAATCTTTGCGTAGTAACTTGCATTTGCTGCAGTTGGAACAGAGTTGATTAAAGTATGTAAATATGGTGCGCCACCTGCGCGTGCAATATCTCCACGTTTTGTTAGTTCGGATGCAACGGTAATTGCATCAGCTGGTTCTCCGCGACCATAAAGATCAATAATTGCATCGAAGATGAGTTCGTGTGCTGGTCTATAGAAATCGCGACCTTTTAAAATTTCTACAACATCAGAGATTGCATCTTTAGATAACAACATGCCACCGAGCGCTGATTGCTCTGCAATTAAATCTTGCGGAGGAGTGCGTTCGAGTTCGGGGTTGCCGCCATTACGCGGAAGTTCTGCAATACTCACAGGCGTAACCTCCCAGTTAGGTATGACATTGGCGAACGGCCATGTGTAGAAGGTTGTGCGTAAACCCCCTCTCACCTGTGGAGAAGGCTGTGGATGGGTGTGGATAAGCGGTGGATAACTTCCCTTTTCACGCGTATTTGAGCGTGATTTCCCTGTGGAGGAAGGTTTATTTCAAATTATCAAATATTGAGAT
>CAZYJU010000093.1:0-3726 GCA_964647945.1 uncultured Actinomycetes bacterium
AGTACCACTCTGTATGTTGCCTGCCATGGGGTCGCACCAAGTGCTAGCGCACCGTCCTTGTATGAAGGCGGGACTGAGCGAATCGCTTCTCGAGCCACGATTATCACTACCGGCAAAATCATCATCGCAAGCACTAAAGCTGCAGAACCAACTGTGAAGCCCCAACTTAAAGGACCTCTTGCGATAAATGCCAGTCCAATAATTCCAAAAACAACTGCAGGCACGCCAGCTAAATTCTGAATGTTTGTCTCGATAGCGCTAGTTAGTCTGTTGCGTTTGCCTGCAAACTCCTCTAAATATAAAGCAGTGAGGATTCCAATCGGTAGCGCCACTAATGCTGCTACCCCAACTACCCACAGCGAACCGAAAATTGCAGATTGGAAACCAACTTCATCAGGATCATTAGATGGAAATTTGGTCAATAAATCGCTACTTAGAAGGAAACTAGAATCTTTCCAGAGTGAATAAAAGATGTAGAGAATTAAACCAAGTGCAGCCAAAATGCTAAAAGTTAGCGCAGTCCTGAAAGCCGCATCTTTTATCCTGCGAGACCAGGTTAATTTAGAGGCCAATGAAGTTGCACTCATTCATATACCTCTCGATAACGCTTAATAATTTTGTTCCCGATGATGTTAAAAATGAGAGTGACTATAAAAAGTATTGAGCCCACAAAGAAAATAGTTTTGTAACCAATGGAATCAGTAGGTTGATCTCCAATACCTGCAAAACCAATGAAAGAAGCCATGCTTTGCATTGGATCACCTGGATTAAGTGTTAATTTAGGGTAGCTTCCAGCGACCATCAGAGCCACAGTTGTTTCTCCAAATGCTCGAGCAAAGGCCAGAATCACAGCTGCAACCACTCCAGAAATTCCGGCATTAAATACGATTTTAGTCGCCACTTCACGTCGAGTAGCGCCGAGTGCATAACCTGCCTCTCGCATGGACCTCGGAACCGAAGAGAGCGCATCATCCGCTACCGATGCCACAATTGGTAAAGTTAAAATTCCAGTCATCAGACCTGCACCTAAGGCTGAGTACCCCACAGAATCTCCGATTGGCCAGTATTTTTCGACTAAACCAGGATTCACGACGTAAAGACCAAATAAACCAAGAACTACCGTTGGTATTCCTGCAAGGATTTCCAATATTGGCTTTACAAATCTACGAACTTGAAATGAAGCATAGTCACTTAGAAAGATAGCAGCTGCAAGGCCCATTGGTACTGCAACTAACATAGCAATAAGCACGATAACAAAAGTTCCCGTTAAAAGTGGGAGTAAGCCAAATTCAGGTGGGATAAATAGCGGCGCCCAGGTCTTACCAAAAACTTGAGTTTTTATCTCACTTAATAGCTCGATGGTGGGAGGTATCAACGAAAATACAATTCCGCCAGTGATTAGAACCGTAACAAAGGTTCCAATGCGCATCACATTGACTGCAATTTCCTGGAGTAACAGTCGCCTACGAAGGTGAGCAGAGGGTGTCAGTGTGACACCCTCTGCTAATTCGTGTCCTGCACGAGACAGGTCACTCATTTACACCCCTACTTTCGATCAATTGTTTTAAATTAAACAAGCTTCTTCAAAATCTCAAGCTCTGAATTCAAAGTTGCGATTTGAGAGGTGCTTAATTGCACAAACTGTGCCTTCTTCGCCAAAGTCTGAAGATTCTCTTTGTAGTACGTCAAGAATGGCAACATTGCAGCATTAGATTTTACTGATGCATGCTTGACATAAATAAATAGCGGACGACCCAATGGCTTGTAGGTTCCATTGATTACATTCTCAGCGCTTGGTTCAACACAACCTTTGCCAGAGTCAATTTTGACCGCCTTATTGATATCGGTGTTTTCCAAATAATATGAGAGACCGTAGTAACCCATTGCACCAGAAGACCTACGAACACCATTTACAGTGACGTTGTCATCCTCTGTTGGATTGAAGTCTTTTCTAGACTGCTGTGCTTTGCCGTTGATGGCCTCTGTGAAATAGTCAAAGGTTCCAGAATCGGTTCCGGCACCATATAGAACTAATTTTGAATTTGGGAATGATGAACGAACTTGATTCCATCGGGTTACCTTTGATCCTGCATCCCAGATCTTTTTCAATTCGCCAGTAGTAAGGCAAGCTGCCCAATCATTCTTAGGATTTATCACCACAGTCAAAGCGTCATTTGCCACAATCATTTCGGTGTACTTGATTCCATTTTTTGCGCACTCCGCAGCTTCCGATGACTTGATTGGCCTTGATGCGTTTGAAATATCGGTCTCACCTTTGCAGAATCTAGAGAATCCGCCACCGGTTCCGGAGATACCTACCGTGATTTGTGTTTGAGAAATTTTTTGAAAAGCCTCTGCGGCCACACCTGTTAAAGGTGCAACCGTACTTGAGCCATCAATAGAGATTTTGCCACTTACGTTTTTATAAGCACTTGTGCTCGATGAAGATGTTGTAGAAGTACTTGCAACTTTATTGCCAGTTTTCTTCCATTTTAAACTTGCTCCAGAGATTGAGCACTTGTATTCAATTCCATTGGCGACTGCCACTTCCCCACGGCGGTCACATTTTCCAAGATTTGTAACTTGATTTGCACTCACAGGCGATGCAAAAAGTGCTAGAAATAGGGGCGCAATTGCAACTATTGGCACTATTCTTTTAATTTTCACGAATTTCCTTTCAAGAAATTATTTTCTTTGCTCACTGAGCTAGTGGAATAGAAACAAAAGCGAGTGAACGCAACGAATGCAAAAGGTGACTTTGTGATGAACTCTGGGTGATATCTTTCAACGCCACTCCTCTAATCCGCAGTAAGGTTTGAGCAATTAATTGCTGACAAACGCCACTTAGAATGATCAGGGGAAGCTCCGCGAAAATATTAGGGCCAATTTCCCATTAATAATTCTCTTGACTTTGCCCTATAAGATGAATTAAAAGTGAACAATGGGTAAATCAAGCTCCTAAATTGATTTAAACTACTCAGGTGCCGCAAGAAAACCCCCATTTAGTCTGGATCGACTGCGAGATGACTGGGCTGGATTCCAGCAAAGACGCATTGGTCGAGATCGCGGTCCTGGTTACAGACTCAGATTTGAATGTGATCGGCGATGGGGTCGATGTAGTTATTCACGCAGGCGCTGATGATTTAGCAGGCATGAACGAATTTGTCACCAAGATGCATACGGATTCTGGTTTGATCCATGAGATCCCAAATGGGATTTCGCCATCGCAAGCTGAAGAGCTGATCTTGAAATATTTGGAATCAGCTGGAGTCACCGCTGGAAAGTCGCCCCTTGCTGGGAATTCTGTTTATGTGGATCGTATTTTCATTGCCCGCGATATGCCAAAACTCTCTGAATTTCTGCATTACCGAACTATCGACGTCTCATCTATAAAAGAGTTAACTCGTCGCTGGTATCCAAAGGTCTACTTCAATGCCCCGGCAAAAACTGGCAATCATCGCGCACTTGGCGATATCAAGGATTCGATTGCTGAATTGAGTTTCTACCGTAAGACAGTATTTCTCGAGCAGCCTGGTCTAGATAGCGGAGATATCAAGCAGATTGCCTCGCAGATAAATGGTGAAACTACAACCAACAAGGGCTGATAAACTTACGCCGTCGCGACGAAATGTTGCGGCAGCAACGACATGGTGGATGTAGCTCAGCTGGTAGAGCACCCGGTTGTGGTCCGGGATGTCGCGGGTTCAAGCCCCGTCATTCACCCCA
>CAZYJU010000094.1:0-1129 GCA_964647945.1 uncultured Actinomycetes bacterium
TCAAGAAACTCTTCTATATCCACATCTTTAACGATCACTGCAGGCCCAGTCAGGATTGCATTTGAATGACCATCAATCTCTACATATAAACGTCCGCCTGGAGGATTTACTTCCCACTTGGTCGGCAATTGCTCTCGGTGATGTTTGGCCGCTGCCATTGCAACTGCAACCACCCCGGTGCCACAACTCTGGGTCTCACCGCTACCACGTTCGTGCACGCGCATCTTTACAACATGATCCCCAGTAAATTGTACAAATTCGACGTTAACACCCTCTGGATAAAGCTCTTTAGGTCTAACTGTTGGCGGATGTTTCAACGAACCTACCTGCTCTAAATCTTCTACGAAAACTACTGCATGCGGATTACCAACGCTTATGTGATAACCCTTCCAGAGCCCAGTATCGGTTCCTGCCGTTACATCATCACCTTCATCAACTACTTGTCCCATGTTGACGGTGATGTCACCATCGCTTGGCACGCGAAGATGTTTAACGCCATCACGGGTATCAATTGGGAAAATTCCTTCTGGTTGATGGCCGCGTTCTACCAAATATTTAGCCATTACTCGAATGCCATTGCCACACATTTCAGCCAGGGATCCATCAGCATTTCGATAATCCATGAACCACTTCTCTTTACCGGCATCGCCACGCTTAATAATCCGAATTAAGCCATCTGCTCCGATTCCAGTTTCGCGATTACAAATACGGGCAGTTTCGGCAGAAGAGATCGAAAGTTCATCGGTTGGGTCATAAACCAACACAAAATCATTATGTGTGCCGTGGCCGTATGCTGCTGGAATACTCATTTAATTAAGTTTAACGCTTTCGGTAAAAATGGCGCTTCAATCCAATTGATCCGGCGTTCGCGTTTGAACCAAGTCTCTTGTCGACGAGCATATTGGCGGGTGACGATGATCGTCTCTTCGATTGGATCTGCATTTAATCCCATCTGCCATTCGATGATCTGGTTGTAGCCATGTCCAAGTCGCGCAGTCGTTCCAGATAGCAGACCATCCATTACCAACTGCTTTAACTCTTCAATTAGCCCATTTTCAAACATCTTGTGTGCGCGCAATTTAATTCGCTCATCCAAAACTTCACGAGGCACAGATAGCCCGATCCATTT
>CAZYJU010000094.1:1229-3705 GCA_964647945.1 uncultured Actinomycetes bacterium
ATATTCATGCCACGATAGAAACTCATGGTGTCGGCATTTACGATCTCGCCATCAACCTCTTTTGCGATATCGATAGCTAACGCCGATTTACCCGACGCCGTTGGGCCACAAATAATTATCATTTAGCTTTTGTTAAATAATTTCGGGATGCCCAACATAGTTGAGGACTTCTCGTTAAAGACATCGCCGCCTTTGGTCGCGACAACTTCGCTACCGGTGCCGATCAAATAATGTGGTTCGGCAGCATCGATAGTTACCTTAACCAAATCACCCGGGCGTGCAGTATTTGGCGCAGCAAAGTGAACCAATCGACTATCTTCGATACGGCCTGATAGACGCTTGAAATCAGAGTCACGCTCGCCGATATGTTCTGACACCAAAGCCCAATAACTCTTTCCAATCGATCTGGTATTTACTCCAAGTGAGATTGCATTTTGATGTTTATGCAATTCGTCGTAACGCTCTTTCACTACAGCTGCAGGAATTTGATCTGGCATTTCAGCAGCAGGTGTATTTGGACGTTTTGAATATTGGAAGGTGTAGGCAGCCGCAAATTGCGCTTCAGTACATAGATCCATCGTCGCTTTGTGATCTGACTCAGTTTCACCTGGAAAACCAACGATGATGTCAGTTGAAATCTGGACATCAGGGATTGCTTTACGCGCACGTTCTAGGATCCCTAAATATCTATCTGTGCGATAGCTACGTCGCATCAATTGCAAGATTCGATCGCTACCTGATTGCAACGGCATATGTAGATGCGGCATCACAGTCGGAGTCTCTGCCATCGCCGCAATCACGTCATCGGTGAAATCTCGTGGATGCGGCGACATAAAGCGAAGTCGCTTAAGTCCATCAATAGATCCCACTTCGCGAAGTAATTTGGCAAATGCCAAGCGATCACCAAAGTCCACGCCATATGCATTTACATTCTGGCCTAGAAGGGTTATTTCAATTACGCCTTGTTCGACTAGCGCTCTAGCCTCTGCCAACACATCTTCAGCTGACCGATCTTTCTCAAGGCCGCGTAGCTGCGGCACGATGCAGAAAGTACAAGTGTTATTGCAACCTACCGAGATAGAGACCCATGCGCTAAATGCGCTAAAGCGCTTTGATGGCAGGGTCGACGGGAAATGCTCTAAAGCTTCCTTGATCTCAACTTGCGCCTGCTTTTCAACTCTTGCGCGTTCAAGCAAAATTGGTAGCGAACCAACATTATGTGTTCCAAAGACCACATCCACGTACGGTGCACGTTTGATGATTGTCTCTTTATCTTTCTGCGCCATGCAACCACCAACTGCGATCTGTAGATGGGGCTTGGTCTCTTTCAAATTAGCTAAATGCGATAAGTTTCCATATAACTTGTTATCGGCATTTTCACGCACTGCACAGGTATTAAAAACAATTACATCTGCATCAGTTCCGATTTGAACTGGCACCATTCCGGCATCTTCTAAGAGCCCCGCGATTCGTTCAGAATCATGCGCGTTCATCTGACACCCGTAGGTCTCAACGAAATAGCTCTTCGCACTCATAAGGCGCAATTTTATCGGTTATCCACAGACCCAACTAATTCAAACTTTTTGAAGCATAAAACAATTAATTTCTACATCTGAGCATTTGTTTTCGAGAACTATTGGATTGGGGCTTCCCCTTCTAATAGAAGGAGAAAGGAAGTGTCGTCGTGGATCCAAGTAATTGGACACAAATCACGGTCGAGCTAATTCGCGGTCTGGTGAAGTTGTTGGTCGCCAAAATGCGGAAAGGCCACCGTGATTCAGACGGTGGCCCGGGTACCGCAGGTACCTGATCCATTCAGATAGACCCTCGGGGAGCTTAGCTTCTCGAGGGTCTCTTTATATCACGGGCAGAGATACCCTTTCCATATATGAAACGCATCTTTGGGGCTCTGCTGTTGGTCATATTTTTGGCACCCATAAACGCTTACGCACATTCAACTCTGGTCACTTCAAATCCAAAAAGCGGCGCTGTACTTTCTAAATCCCCGAATTCGATTTCGCTTACCTTCAACGAAAACTTGATCAAAATAGCTGGCAAAAATGTAAGCAGGCTTTCACTTACAGATAGCAACAATTCAGTCATAAAGCTTGGAAAAACAACAATCAATAAATCTCGCATCACAGCAAAGATAAATAGCGCGCTTGGTAAAGGTAATTACAAAATCAGATATCGCGTAGTAAGTAGCGATGGCCACCCTATTTCAGGCACCATCGAATTTCGCGTTAAATAACTAGCGAGTTACTAGCACCGACATATCGCGAGTTGCTGCTCCGCGACTATCGGTTCCGTCAAAGCTCCAGCGAATAGTGCAGGTACTCTTTTGCAACATCTTTACCTGAGCCATCGTGAATATGCCACCGGTACGATCCTGAGTGGCCACACTTACAACAGAACAGACTGTTGGTGTTAACGACTCTGCTCGTAGTAGATGTCCAATACTTGCTAAGCCGGAGTT
>CAZYJU010000095.1:0-3672 GCA_964647945.1 uncultured Actinomycetes bacterium
TAATTGAATTCTTTAATAACCAAGCCATTTTGCTAGCAGAGAAATATGGCGCAATCGGAGTGCCAGTTTTACTGGTTATAGCTGATTTTGCAGTATCCGAAAAGGAATTTAAGTAATCAGCGGTACGGGTATCTTGCCAAACGATTGCGTTGGCTAACGGTTTTCCGCTAATTCGATCCCAAGCCACTACAGTTTCACGTTGATTTGTGATTCCGATAGCTTTCAAATCAGAGCCAGTGATTTTTGCCTTTTCTAATGTTTCCGAGATCACTTTTTGAGTATTTTGCCAAATTTCCTCTGCATCATGTTCGACCCAACCAGATTTAGGAAGTATTTGGTTATGTTCCAATTGATGAGAAGCAATAATCTCTCCAAATTCATTGAAAACAATGAATCGGGTGCTTGTAGTGCCTTGATCTAGACTGCCGATGTAAGTCATATGTGAACTTTACTTGAACAAGCGTTAATATATGTAGGTCATGTTTGATTCCAGTCTAAATCCCGAGCAGCGAGCTGAAGACCTAGCTCGTCTAGCCAAGGAGCATTTCGATATTTTGATTATCGGAGGCGGTATCAATGGCGTTGGGGTTGCGCTAGATGCAGCCACCCGTGGGCTAAGCGTTGCGTTGATCGAATCAAATGATTTTGCATCAGGAACTTCCAGCCGTTCTAGCAAGTTGATACATGGTGGCCTTCGATACCTAGAGCAATATGATTTTAAATTAGTTAGAGAAGCGTTACACGAACGCGAGTTGATGGTTTCTAGTCTTGCTCCACATCTAGTTAAACCGGTAGCGTTTTTATATCCGCTTCACGAGAAAGTTAAAGAGCGCACCTATGTTGGCGCAGGACTTGCTCTTTATGATGCTTTGCGCGGCTTCAAGCGTTCGCTACCAGGACATAAGCATCTTTCTCAGAAGACCATAACTGAAATCGCGCCGAGTCTACGAACCGATGTCGTTACCGGTGCAGTTAGATATTTTGATGCCCAAGTAGATGATGCAAGGCACACCATGATGATTGCCAGAACCGCAAAGCGACACGGGGCCGCAATTTTGACGCGAACTAAAGTTGATTCATTGACCAAAAAAGGCAAACGAGTTACTGGTGCGATAGTGACAGATTTGATTGGCAAGAAGCAGATCACAGTTAAAGCTTCAGTGGTAATCATGTGTGCTGGCGTCTGGAGCGATAAGTTACATAAATCATTTGGAATTGAACCTGGCTATGAAGTGAAGATGAGTAAAGGCGTTCATATCACAGTACCAGGGGATGCAATCGGTGCAGATGAGGGCATAATCCTCAAGACTGCGGTCTCAGTTCTCTTCATAATTCCTTGGAAAGATCAATGGATGATCGGAACCACCGATACTGAGTATTTGGGCGATGAGAATGAGCCGCTTGCAGATCGTGCAGATGTCCAGTACATCATCGAACAGGCCAATCGGATGCTGCAGCCTCGAATCTCAATTGATCAAGTCATTGGAGTATTCGCAGGACTTCGTCCATTGGTTGCAAATAAGAAGACTTCTGAGACCACCAAGTTATCTCGCGAACATACCGTTGACCGTCCAGTCCCGGGATTTGTCAGCTTAGCTGGCGGTAAATACACGACTTATAGAGTGATGGCAAAAGATGCGGTCGATATGGCAACTAATGACATCACCAAATTGGTAAACGAAAGTGTGACCGACAAATTGCCGATTATCGGCGCTGATGGATATTGGGCTCTGACGCAACAAATTGATCAACTAGCACTTCAATACAATTTAAAGGCTGAGACCATCACGCATCTACTAAATCGATACGGTTCAGATGCTAGTGAAATATTCGCCTTAATCGAAGACGATCGCAAACTCGCGCAGCCAGTGGTACGCGACCTGCCTTATCTGAAAGCCGAAATTGTCTATGCGGTTGTAGCAGAAGGTGCATTGACGGTATCTGATGTCATGGAGCGACGCACTCGAATTGCCTTTGAATCACCTGAGTACGGATTGGATTTTGTTAATGCAATTGCAGATCTAATCGCACCATATTTGGGTTGGAAAGCAGCGCAGAAAAAAGCTTCAATTGCAGAATATGAAAAGGCATCACAGCGAGCTGAGGCTGCGTTATCCGCAATTAATTAACAATCTGTCCGCGGCAGCTGTCTGCAGGTGCTTTGGTTGAAGTTCCTGGTTTGGCAGAGGGTTTTACCGTTGGCGCAGGGCGCTCACCTTGCAAGATTGAAAGCTGTACGGGGATAGTTGCGATTGCATGTGTATTTGATTGGTCGATAAATCGAAGTGTGCCATCCCAGTTTCCAGCGGGAATACCTTTAACAGTTAGTTTAAATGCACCATTCTTAGATCGCACTGCAGATTGATCAAGCAGAATGCTTTTATCTGAAAGCACTAACTTCGTGGTTCCAGTAACAACTGGAAGCCCCGTTGGTCGATTTACGTTAATCTCAAATATCGCAGGCTTATCATCAGATGAATATGAGGATGAAATCAGTTGAATTGAAGTTGGTTCCTTAAATGGCATCAAGTCACTGGCCTCGGGAACCCAAGTTCCTTTAGTTAAATTAATAAAAGACTGGATATCTCCGCGAAATACATTTAAATCAACGCGTCCACTTGGAACTCCGTATTTCTTACCTATGCCACAGGAGCTATATTGCCAGAGCGCCCATTCTGATGAGCAGTTGGCTGCGGTCCAGGAGTGCACGTAACAGCCACTGATCTTCTGTCCCGGTTGACCTAGTGGATCCGCGGGATTAATTCCGTAATGTGCAAGCCAAAGTGGATAGCTACGGAGTTCAGCATTTCTGATCATGGCATTCTCTAAAAATTGCGAATAAGAGTAGAGAATTGGAGTTCGTCCAGTCTTCTCTTTAACCATTTTTAACCAAGTAGTTGCAAATAAAGTCACTAGTTTTTTGGAGGTGTACTTCGTGCAAGTTCTACCACTGTACTGCACACAATTATTTTCAAGATCTAACGCGTAAGGCAATGTGCGATCTGAATAACCGCCGACAGAAGCCAAACGCCAAATTGCTTTCTGGGCTTGGGTTTGAGCTTCGGTAATTACCGTGGCTTCGTCATTTGAATTGGGTAGATATGCATAGTGATAAAAGCCTGTGTAAAGGCCAGCGGCTTGAGCAGCATCCATGTCTACTGCCAACCACTTTCTTGCATCGATATCTGAGGAATCTTTCCCATCTGATGCTTTGATCATCACGAATCGAACCCCAGCTTTATACATTTTTGCAAAATCAATTAATTTTCCACCTGGATGTTGCCATTTACTTACGTCTACTCCATGAATTCGTCCACCAGGACCAGCAAGTGGAATCAATTCATTAGGTTCAGCAGGTGAGATAGTGGCGGAGTGATCAATTACTAATTCACGGATCGAGGATTTAAAGGTTTGGCCATTTATTGTGACTACTGCACGATATTTGGCGCTAGCTGCCAATGCAGTTGAAATGACCTCGATTCGCCAACTTCCGCCTAATTTGCTCTTTGCACCAAGCGATGTTCGATTCCAGACCCCAGGAGCGCTATCCAAATTCGATTCAATTCTGACTTGTACATTAGATCTGGCAGGTTTGATCTGGCCGTAGAGACTCACTTTAGATTCGCCAATAGATGGCGTCTTTTTAATGTAAAGAGAGATACTGGAAGCGGC
>CAZYJU010000096.1:0-3658 GCA_964647945.1 uncultured Actinomycetes bacterium
TTGGCAGCGGTTCCGCTACAAGTTTTTGCCTATGAAATGGCGGTAGCGCGAGGAACTGATGTAGATCAACCACGAAACTTGGCTAAATCTGTCACGGTTGAGTAATGGATACTCGACGTCAGGAGTTTAAGCGCGCAATCAAGTGGGCCAGCCTTTTGCTCCTTGGATTTCTGGTCGTAACTCATCAGGTAATTACTAATGGACCTTTAATAACACTGGATGCCAAGGTCTTCAATGCGGATCGACCATATCTGACTCCACTTGAGAAATTCATCTTGCTGCGCATTGATAATTTAGGCCTTCGCGGCGTAACAGCCACCATCTTGTTGATTGCAGCGTTTATTATCGCGAGAAGATTTAAATCATGGCGGCCATTAAATTTATCAATCTTGGCCGTGCTTGCACTTAACTTGGTGGTGGGGCTTGCAAAGTTAGGTATTGGTAGAACCAAACCAAGGTTAAATGTGGATCTGGTTTATGCAGGCGGCCTCTCATATCCAAGTGGACATGCTTCAAATGCAATTTTGACTTGGGGAGTTCTGGCCTACATTCTCTATCGTTATTCGCATCCCGATGCTTGGCATCCTGTGGCAATGGGAGTTCTGGCGGGCATTTTTAGTTTGAGTGTCTGTATCGTTTCTGCATTTAGGAATACTCATTGGATTAGCGATCTCGTGGGCGGATTATTTATTGGTGGCGCGCTACTGGTTATGGTTATCGCAGTAGATAGGTTTGTGCCGTCCGAGAAACAGATTAGGTAGTTCGATGATTGATGGAATCGGAATCGATGTCGTCGATATCGCGCGTTTTCAAGAATCTTTAGAGCGCACACCGGGGCTAAAAGATCGTCTATTCACAAACTTAGAGCGAGATAAAGGGATTGCTTCGCTGGCAGCGAGATTTGCCGCAAAGGAAGCTTTGGCGAAAGCGCTCCATGTTCCCGCTGGTCTAAATTGGCAGGATTGCGAAGTAGTTAATTTAGATAATGGCCGCCCGGTCTTTCTATTTCGAAACCAAATTGCAGATCTAATTGATGGCGCAAATGTTCATCTCTCCATCTCTCACGATGCCGGAATTGCCTCAGCAATGGTGGTGATAGAAAGATGAGAGAGGTACTTATTGATCTAACCGCACTTAAATCAAATGTTAGTTATTTAAAATCTAGAACTGACAGTCCAATACTTGCGGTAGTTAAAGCTGATGCATATGGACATGGTTTGATTCCATGCGCCAAAGCAGCGATTGAGGCAGGCGCCGATTGGCTGGGGGTAGCGCTGCTTGAAGAGGCGATTGCGCTACGTGAAGCTGGAATTTCGGCACCGATTCTGGCCTGGTTACTTCCACCCGGAGAAAACTATGAGCGCGCAGTGGCAAAAGAGATTGATTTAGGAGTCTCCTCGCTTGCTGCATTCGATCAAATCAATTCAATTCCAGGTGCACGTATCCATTTAGAAGTTGAGACTGGAATGGGTCGCGGCGGTTTTGCATCAGAGTGGCCAGAGTTACTTAAGCGTGATCTTTCAAAAGTAATCGGAATCTTTACCCATTTGGCACGAGCTGATGAACCTGCTGAGATTCAGAATCAAACGCAATTGAAGAAATTTGCAGATTTAGTAGGCGAACTTCAAGCACGCGGAGTAAATCCAATTAAGCATGTTGCAAACTCGGCAGCGACCTTAACTAACCCTGAAGCTAAATTTGATTTAGTTCGAGTTGGTATTGCGATGTACGGACTATCTCCAATCTCGCCAGATCAAAATCTAAAACCGGTGATGAAAGTTCGCGCAAAATTAGTTTTAGTGAAAGAACTTCCAGCTGGACATCCAATCGGATATGGAGCAACTGAGCTCACCACAAAGCAGACCAAAATAGGCATTGTGGGCATGGGATATGCCGATGGTATTCCAAGAAATGCTCGTGGTGCAGGCGTGACCTTTGAAGGTCAGAGTGCACCATTGATTGGGCGAGTTTCGATGGATCAATTTGCAGTTGATTTAGGCGCTGATTCAAAGGCGCAATCTGGTGATTGGGTGACGGTGATTGGCGAGAATTATGATGCTTATAAATGGGCGATGGCATGTGGAACCATTCATTATGAGATAACTACCCGAATGGCACCGCGCGTTGTGAGAACTTATGAAAGTTGAATCACCGGAAGCGATGCGCCAACTAGGTGAAAAACTTGGCAAGAAACTTCAAATCGGAGATGTAATCGCATTAGTTGGCCCACTTGGCGCAGGTAAGACCGAGCTCGCCAAGGGCATCGCCAAATCTTTTGGAATAGAGGAAGTTACCTCTCCGACATTCGTGATTGCCAGAAGTTACAAGAGCAATCCACCATTGATTCATATGGATGCATATCGGTTACTGGCAGGCGCTAATCCGCTCTCGGAGCTAGAAGACCTTGATTTAGATGCGGAATCAGCTATCACCATCATCGAATGGGGTGGCGAGTTGGTAAATCACATCTCACATGAATTTCTTGAAGTTGATATTGATAGAGATAAATATAGAGATCATGAAATTCGTGAAGTCACATTCAAAGGCCATGGCGATAGATGGCAGGGTTTCTCTGTATGAAGATCACTTTGGCGATAGATACTGCGACTGCTCGCACCCAATTTGCACTTATCTCAGGTGATCAGCTGCTTTGGCAGGAGATCGAAGATGGAGCAACTACTCATGGTGATGTGCTTGCAAAATTTGGTCAACGTGCAGCGCGCGAGAAGATTGATCAAGTAATTGTTGGAATGGGACCTGGTCCATTTACAGGACTACGCACCGGAATCATCTTTGCCAAAACTTTTGCATTTGCTAGGGGATTACCAGTTCATGGCATCTGCTCTTTGGATGCAATTGCATATTCGATTGATGATCCTGAATTTATTGTGGCGACAGATGCTAGGCGCAAAGAGCTCTATTGGGCTCATTACAAAAATGGAGCACGGATCGCAGCTCCAAATGTGAGCGCCCCAGGTGAGATCCCAAAGCTACCAATCTACGGAGAAGGTGCGCTGAAGTATTCATTAACCAACAACCAAGAACATCTCTATCCAGATTTGCTCTGCTTTCCTAAGTTGATTGAAGTACAAGAGATCACCGAGCCTCTGTATTTAAGACACCCAGATGCAGTGCCAACTGCGGAGCGCAAATGATTAGTTATCGCGACGCCACAGTTTTGGATATTCCGGTCTTGGTCTCATTAGATCGGGAATACTTTGCTGATACTGCGTGGCCCATCGAACAATTTCGCGAAGAGATCGGTGGTAAAACTCGTAAATTTATTATCGGTGAATCAGCCGGACAAGTAATTGCATATGCTGGAGCGTTCTTGCCAAGCGTAGGTGGAGATGCAGATTTGATGACGATTGCGGTAAATCCTGACTTTCGAAAGCAAGGTATTGCCACACACTTAATCGCAGAGCTTGAGAAATGGGCGAAATCTAGAGGCGGCGATTCGATGATGTTGGAAGTCGATGTCACCAATAACGAGGCTATCGCTCTGTATTTAAAGCTTGGATATCAGAAACTCAATATCCGCAAGAATTACTATGGATATGGCAAAGATGCGCAAATTATGAAGAGAGCGTTGTGATTGATTTATGAGCATCGTGCTTGGAATTGAGACTTCATGTGATGAAACTGCGATTGGGATTGT
>CAZYJU010000097.1:0-3633 GCA_964647945.1 uncultured Actinomycetes bacterium
CGCCGCAACGATCCAGATCGCATGGAACTTAAGAAGTTCTGCCCACGTTGCAAGGCTTCAACTCTTCACCGCGAAACCCGCTAAGAGTATCTAGCCAAGCGATGATCAAACCCGAGGCAATCGGGCGCACCTTCAAAGGTGCTGAAGTAACAATCACTCAAAAAGGGATCGATGATTTCTGCGCAGTTTTGGGCGCTAAAGATAATTCGGTTGCGCCACCAACTTTCTCGATCCGCATTTCTCTAGATCAATCCCAATCAGTGCTGACATCGCCTGAAGTCGGAGTCGATTGGGATCGAATTGTGCATGGAGACCAAAAATTCGTAATCAATCAACCGCTCAAAGCCGGCGACGTAGTTCGCTGCGATTGCACTCTTGAAGGCTATAAACAAGTCGCCGGTAATGAATTTGTCACCGCTCGAAGCGATCTATTTGTAGATGGCAAATTAGCAGTAACCAACTGGTCAACTCTGGTGGTGCGTGGATGATTGAAGTTGGCACTCACATACCGGAACGAATCTTCCAGATAGATCGAGCTTTATTAAAGCGATATGCCGATGCCTCTGGAGATCAAAATCCGATTCATCAAGATGAGACTTTCGCAATCAATGTAGGGCTACCAAATGTAATTGCACACGGAATGCTCACAATGGGTCTGGTCGGACAATATGTGGCTGATTGGGCTGGCGGTAGCGCTCAGGTTAAAGAATTTAGCGCACGCTTCACCAAGCCGGTGATCGTGCCAGAGGGCGTGCAAGTAGATTTAACAGTAAGCGCCACGGTTGGCGAAGTGATGCCAGATGGCGCTATCCGATTGGACTTAAGTGCAACTAGCGCAGGCGTTAAAGTTTTAGGTATGGCCAAAGCTACTGTGGTGAAATTGTGATGAATTCATAATGGAGAACTTAAGTAACCACACCACGCTCAGGGTCGGTGGCCCAGCTGCCAATTTCGTAAGAGCAAGCAACGAATCAGAGATTATCGAAGCAATCAAAAATGCCGGTGAGCAACCATTATTGATCTTAGGTAGCGGTAGCAATGTATTGATTAGCGATACCGGTTTCCCGGGCACTGTAATCAAGATTGAAAATAATCAATTAACTGCAGATGTAGATGCTTGCAGCGGTGCCACTTTGAATATCGGCGCTGGTGAAGATTGGGATGTATTTGTAAAGACCACGATTGATCGTGGCTGGGCGGGACTTGAAACTTTATCCGGCATTCCCGGAACTGTCGGAGCATCCCCAATTCAAAATATTGGTGCTTATGGACATGAAGTAAGCGAATTCATTATGAGGGTGCGCACCTTTGATCGACAGAGCAAAGCCATAAAGACTTTTACCAATGATGAATGCAAATTCACTTATCGCAATTCTCTATTTAAGAAGCAGCCAGGTCGTTTTGTGATTCTGGAGGTGCAATTCAATCTGCGCCGAGGTGAGATGTCTGATCCGATTACATATGAAGAGCTAGCAAAAGAACTCGGAATAGCGGTGGGCCAGAAGAGCGAAGTTACGAAGGTGCGTGAAGCGGTATTGAGAATTCGCGCTCGCAAAGGAATGTTGCTAGATGAAAAAGATCGCGACACTTATTCAGCAGGTTCCTTCTTCACCAATCCGATTGTGGCTGAAAATTTAATCCCTGAAGGTGCGCCAAAATATCCGCAAGGCGACGGTAACTTTAAAACTAGCGCTGCCTGGTTGATTCAAAATAGCGGTATCGAGAGAGGGCAGCGGCTAAATGGTGCTGCGATCTCATCTAAACATGTTCTTGCAATCACCAACGCCGATGGCGCAAAAGCTGCCGATATCGCAGCGCTAGCAATTCAAGTGCGAGATGCCGTGAAGATGAAGTTTGGAATCGAACTGACTCCAGAAGTTAATCTGGTTGGCCTCTCTCTTTAAATTAACCTTCAGAGATTAATTTCTTGATGCGCGCAATACCTTCTTTAATATCTTCATCGCTAGTTGCATAGCTAAAGCGCAGGTAACCAGATGGGCCGAATGCTTCGCCTGGTACTGCCGCCACTTCAACCTCATCTAAAATTAACGAAGCTAGTTCGCTAGAAGTTTCCACGCGCTTGCCGCGATAACTCTTTCCGAGCGCACCTTTGACTGATGGATAAGCATAGAAAGCACCTTGCGGCATTGGACATTCAAAGCCAGGGATTTCATTTAGCAATTGCACGATCAATTTACGTCTGCGATCAAAGGCTTTACCCATTTCATGCACTGCTGAGAGATCATTAGTGAGTGCGGTAATTGCAGCTCGCTGCGCAATATTGTTTACGTTAGAAGTCAGATGTGATTGCAGGTTGGTAGCGGCTTTGATTACATCCTTTGGCCCAATCATCCAGCCAACTCGCCAGCCAGTCATTGCATAAGTTTTTGCAACACCATTTAAAACTATACAGGTATCAGCAAGTTGTGGAACCACGACACAAATAGATGTGGTTTTGATTCCGTCATAAACCATATGTTCGTAAATCTCATCGGTGATTACCCAGATGCCATGTTTTAGCGCCCATTCACCAATTGCTTTGGTCTGCGCTTCAGAGTAAACCGAACCAGTTGGATTTGATGGAGAACAGAAGAGAATTGCTTTGGTCTTATCTGTTCGCACTGCTTCAAGTTGTTCGACAGTTACTAAGTAATTTTGAGTTTCGTCTGCAAAAACTTCTACTGGAACTCCGCCAGCTAACTTGATCGCTTCTGGGTAGGTAGTCCAATAAGGCGCTGGCAGAATTACTTCATCGCCTTTATCAATGATCGTTGCAAATGCTTGATATACAGCTTGCTTGCCACCATTTGTTACCAAGACTTGATCAGCCGTTACAACATATCCAGTATCGCGTTTAGTCTTTGCAACTATTGCATCGCGTAACTCTGGTAATCCAGGAGTTGGGGTGTAACGATGGTTCGGAACCTTGCTCGCAGCTTCGATCGCAGATTGCACGATGTAATCAGGAGTTGGAAAATCTGGTTCTCCCGCACCAAAACCAATTACTGGGCGTCCCGCTGCCTTTAAAGCTTTCGCCTTTCCATCCACCGCCAAGGTGGCAGATTCTGCGATCGCGGCAATTCGGGCTGAAATTCTTGGTTTACTCATGGGAGTAAGTCTGCCTGATTGGCCTTTCATGCGGGTAATTAGCCCGATTTCTCTTATGTCACGTTCACGCCTAGACTTCTGCGTCTTGACGGAAACGGCAAGGTTTTGTCGCGCCTTTAATCGGGCGCCCAACTCAGCACCACAGAGGGCAGTAGCTCAATTGGCAGAGTTCCGGTCTCCAAAACCGGCGGTTGGGGGTTCAAATCCCTCCTGCCCTGCAATTAAGTTTGCAAGCCAAGTTAAATAAAGTTTAGAAGTTAAGAAAGGAAGTAACGTGGAGCAAGAGGTAACACGTAACGAAGACTCAACAGAACAACTTGGGTTCTTTGGACGTATCGCTTTGTTCTATCGCCAAGTTGTCTCCGAGTTAAAGCGCGTTGTTTGGCCAACTCGTGAGCAGCTAACCACATATACATCTGTGGTCTTGGTGTTCGTTACCTTCATCATCGCGGTCGTATCAATTTTCGACTTGGGTTTAACAAAATTAGTTTTCTGGGTATTTGGGTAGGACGCAATGACTGACGA
>CAZYJU010000098.1:0-3605 GCA_964647945.1 uncultured Actinomycetes bacterium
GGCGTGTCGCGGGGCCCTCGGGGCGGGGTAGGAGTAAAAGCACCGATTTGGCTTATCCACCCCCGCTCGCTTAACCTTACCCCCTGCCTTTTTCACAGGGCTTTTCTAGACATGTCGATCGCATTTTTGATGCGAGAGATTTGCGCGAACGGTGCAACACACCCGACCGCGTGGGTCGGAGAAGTTATGCGTCAAAGACAAATCAAAACGAATAAAAGAATAAAAGATGGAGAAACATGCCAACGATTCAACAGTTAGTGCGTCGTGGTCGCGCTGAAAAGAGCGACAAAACAAAAACGCCTGCACTAAAAGGTAGTCCACAGCGTCGCGGTGTTTGCACACGTGTTTACACAACAACACCTAAGAAGCCGAACTCTGCACTTCGTAAAGTTGCACGTGTTCGCTTAACAAGCGGCATGGAAGTTTCTGCATACATTCCTGGTGAAGGTCACAACTTACAAGAGCACTCCATCGTTCTTGTTCGCGGTGGTCGTGTTAAAGATCTACCAGGTGTTCGTTACAAAATCATCCGCGGTTCACTTGATACTCAAGGAGTTAAGAATCGCAAGCAAGCACGTTCACGTTACGGTGCCAAGCGAGAGAAGAAGGCCAGCTAATGCCACGTAAAGGTCCTGCAGTCAAGTCTCCAGTTATTGCTGATCCAGTTTATAACTCACCAATTGTTACTGCTTTAATCAACAAAATTTTATTGCACGGCAAGCGCTCAACAGCTGAAGCAATTGTTTACGATGCAATGGAAAAAATTCGCGAAAAGACTCAAGTAGATCCAATCATTACTTTGAAGCGCGCACTAGATAACATCAAGCCACAAATCGAAGTTAAATCACGTCGTGTTGGTGGCGCTACTTATCAGGTACCAGTTGAAGTTAAATCAGGCCGCGCAACTACTTTGGCGCTTCGTTGGTTAGTGGACTTTTCACGTCAACGCCGCGAGAAGTCAATGGCAGAGCGTTTAACAAACGAACTAATTGATGCAAGCAACGGCCTTGGCGCTGCGGTAAAGCGTCGTGAAGATACCCACAAGATGGCGGATGCAAACAAGGCGTTTGCACACTACCGCTGGTAATTGCTGGTAAAGACAGAGAATATTTAAGTAGAGAATAGGAAGAGATAAAGTGGCCACAACAGACCTAGCTAAGGTGCGCAACATCGGAATCATGGCGCATATCGATGCAGGTAAGACCACCACCACCGAGCGCATTCTTTTCTACACCGGTATCAACTACAAGATCGGTGAAGTTCACGAAGGCGCTGCAACCATGGACTGGATGGAGCAAGAGCAAGAGCGCGGTATCACCATTACCTCTGCTGCAACTACTTGCGAGTGGAAGAACCACACCATCAACATCATTGATACACCTGGCCACGTTGACTTCACAGTTGAAGTTGAGCGTTCACTTCGTGTTCTAGATGGTGCAGTTGCGGTATTCGATGGCGTTGCTGGTGTTGAGCCACAATCCGAAACAGTTTGGCGCCAAGCTGATAAGTATTCAGTTCCACGTATCTGCTTCGTAAATAAGTTAGACCGTACCGGCGCTAACTTCGATATGTGCGTTGGAATGATCAAGACCCGCCTTAATGCAACTGCATTGGTGCTACAGATTCCAATCGGTGCAGAATCAGAATTCCAGGGCGTCGTAGATCTAATCGCCATGAAGGCACTTGTATGGCCAGGCGAGACCAAAAAGGGCGAAGATTATTTAGTAGAAGAGATTCCAGCTAACTTGAAGGCAAAGGCTGATGAAGCTCGCCATCAATTACTTGAAACACTTGCAGAATCTGATGATCAGATCATGGAGAAGTACCTAGAAGGTGCAGAACTTTCAGAAGATGAGATCATCGCAGGAATTCGCCGTGCAACTCTTGCTGCAAAGGCAGTTCCAGTTCTAACTGGTTCAGCATTTAAGAACAAGGGTGTTCAGCCAATGCTTGATGCAGTGGTTCGCTACCTACCTTCACCGCTAGATGTCGAAGCGATCGTTGGCCAGAATGTGGCAGATTCTTCAATCGAAGTTATCCGTAAACCAAGCACCGACGAACCAATGTCAGCGCTTGCCTTCAAGATCATGTCAGATCCACACCTTGGAAAACTAACCTTTATCCGTGTTTATTCAGGTATTTTGAATACCGGAACTGCAGTCCTTAACTCAACTAAGGATCGCAAGGAGCGCATCGGAAAGATTTATCAGATGCACGCCAATAAGCGCGAAGAGATCGAACAGGCAACTGCCGGAATGATTTGTGCGGTTATGGGTCTTAAGGACACCACAACTGGCGAGACTCTCTGCGATACCGATAAGCCGGTAATCCTAGAATCAATGGAGTTCCCAGCTCCGGTTATTGAAGTTGCAATCGAGCCTAAGACCAAGGGCGATCAAGAGAAGCTTGGCGTTGCGATTCAGCGTCTTGCAGAAGAAGATCCAACTTTCCGCGTTAAGACCGACGAAGAGACCGGCCAGACAATCATCGCTGGTATGGGCGAACTTCACTTAGAAATTCTTGTAGATCGCATGAAGCGCGAATTCAAAGTCGAAGCTAACGTTGGTAAGCCACAAGTGGCATTCCGCGAAACTCTTCGTAAGCCAGTTGCACGTCATGATTACACCCACAAGAAGCAGACCGGTGGATCAGGACAATTTGCAAAGATTCAAATTGCAATCGAACCAATGCAACCAGGTGAGACTGAAAAGGGCTACGAGTTCGTAAACAAAATTACCGGTGGACGCGTCCCGAGGGAGTACATCCCTTCTGTTGATGCAGGATGCCAAGAAGCAATGCAGGCTGGTCCTCTTGCTGGCTACCCACTTACTGATGTACGTGTAACTCTTCTTGACGGCGCATATCACGATGTTGACTCATCTGAATTGGCCTTCAAGATTGCTGGTATCGCAGCATTTAAGGAAGCAGCAAAACTTGCTGGTCCGGTATTGCTAGAGCCAGTTATGAAAGTCGAAGTCACCACTCCTGAAGATTTCATGGGTGATGTCATCGGCGATCTAAATAGTCGTCGTGGCCAAATTCAGGCCATGGATGAGCGGTCAGGTGCCCGCGTTGTTAGGGCGCTAGTTCCGCTTTCAGAGATGTTCGGTTATGTCGGAGATCTACGAAGCAGAACACAAGGCCGCGCAAGCTACTCAATGGAGTTCGAAACATATGCAGAAGTTCCTGCAGCTGTTTCAAAGGAAATCATTGCGAAAGTACGCGGCGAATAAACCCTAATAAGTAAATAGCACAACCAAATACCCTAATAACTAAAAGTAAAAGCACTAATTAAGAAAGAGGAACCAAAGTGGCAAAGGCAAAGTTCGAACGAACCAAACCACACGTCAACATCGGAACCATTGGTCACATCGACCACGGTAAGACAACTCTTACCGCTGCGATTTCGAAGGTGTTGCACGATAAGTATCCAGATGTAAACCCATTCACCCCATTCGATCAGATCGACAAGGCGCCAGAAGAGCGTCAGCGTGGTATCACCATTTCGATCGCGCACATCGAATACCAGACCGAGAAGCGTCACTACGCACACGTTGACTGCCCAGGTCACGCTGACTACATCAAGAACATGATTACTGGTGCAG
>CAZYJU010000099.1:0-3573 GCA_964647945.1 uncultured Actinomycetes bacterium
ATTATGACACTAGCGATCGACTCTATTTCGAACCATTGACCTTGGAAGATGTTTTAGAAGTTATCGCTGCAGAAGAGGCAGCAGGCCCAGTTTTGGGAGTAATCACACAACTAGGTGGTCAAACCCCACTTGGATTGGCACAAGGCTTGAAGGATGCCGGAGTGAATATTCTTGGCACGTCACCCGAATCGATAAATTTAGCGGAGGAGCGCGGTGCATTCGGAAGTATTCTTGAGATGCAGAAGTTAAAAGCTCCGCAATACGGTATGGCCTCATCTCTACTTGAGGCGGAAGATATCGCAAATCGAATTGGCTACCCTGTATTGGTACGTCCATCGTACGTTCTTGGAGGACGTGGCATGGAGATCGTTTATGATGAAAATTCGCTTGCAGGTTTCATTTCGAAGGCCACAGAGATTACTCCTGGACATCCAGTTTTGGTGGATAGATTCTTAGATAACGCAACTGAGATAGATGTTGACGCCCTCTTCGATGGCAAAGAACTTTTCTTAGGTGGGGTGATGGAACATATTGAAGAGGCTGGAATTCATAGTGGTGATAGCGCTTGTGTTCTTCCAGCTATCACTATCACTGAAAGCCAAATCAAAGAAATCTCTGATGCAACCTTAAAGATTGCACAAGGCGTTGATGTTAGAGGTTTGATTAATATTCAATATGCAATTGCGAATGGCCAGCTATTTGTTCTTGAAGCTAATCCAAGAGCTTCGAGAACAGTTCCATTTGTCTCTAAGGCAACTGGTATCGCACTTGCAAAAGCAGCTGCGAGAATCTCGGTAGGAAGCTCAATAAAGGAGCTACAAGAAGAAGGGTTGCTTCCAACTATTTCACCAAAGCCTAAAGCAATCTCGGTAAAAGAGGTCGTATTGCCTTGGAATAGATTCCGTCGGACCGATGGACGAGGCGTGGATTCAACGCTTGGACCTGAGATGCGATCAACAGGTGAGGTTATGGGAATAGCAGCTACCTTTGGTGAAAGTTATGCCAAGAGTCAGATTGCGGCTTTTGGTCCGTTACCTAAAACCGGAACTGTATTTATCTCACTGAGCGATAAAGATAAGGCTATGGGAATAGAAGCCGCGCGTAGAATTTCGGATCTAGGTTTTCGAATACTCGCAACTTCCGGAACCGCAAATTCATTATCTGACCAGGGTATCCCTGCAACAGTGGTGAGGAAGCACTCGGAAGGAACTGGTCCTTACGGTGAACGCACGATTGTCGAACAGATGGTGGCGGGACAAGTTGATCTGGTTATAAATACTCCGGTTGGTAGAGGATCCAGGCAAGACGGTTGGGTAATTAGAACTACTGCCGTTCAAAGGTCTATTCCGTGCATAACTACTATTGCCGGCTTCAACGCTGCAGTTTCTGGAATCGAAGCAATCAGAAACGCTGAACTTTCTGTCAAGCCTCTTCAAGAATGGTTGGTCCAAATTGCCAATCAATAAGAGCGCTACACATCTCCTAGCGCCAATTCTTAGTAATCGAAGGCTCGGTGTGTATCATCAAATTGTAATTGAAGTTGGCGATCTGGTTCGTCATATAAAACCCGGTAACTTCATTGCTATCAGTGTCGGTGGCGAAACTTCTAGAATGATTTTAAGAAGAGCTTTCGCCATTTCGAGAGTAAGTGATCGCGGAACTTTAGAATTGATCATCTCTCCAATGGGTAGCGGCTCTAAATGGTTATGTGCACAGCCAGAAGGTGCAAATATCGATGTAGTGGTTCCTCTAGGAACTGCTTTTGGAATACCAACGGAACCAACCACAGCGCTATTGGTCGGTGGTGGCTATGGGTCTGCGCCATTATTTGGTTTGGCGGATGTTCTTAAAGAGCGCGGACATCGAGTCATGATGGCTCTTGGGGCAAGTAATGCATCAAAGATCTATGCTCCAATCGAAGGACGACGATCAGCTTCTTTACTAAAGATTTACACGGAGGATGGAACTGCAGGTGAAACTGGCCGAGTTACCGATTCTCTTGCTGATCTAATAAAAGAATATGATGTTCGAGTTATGTACTCCTGTGGTCCGATGGGAATGTTAAGCGCTTTATCAAAGATCGCGAAGGAAGTAGATATTGCGCATCAATGTGCTGTTGAAGAATCTATGGCCTGTGGCATCGGTATCTGCATGACCTGCGTTATTCCAGTGGATACCGGAGATGGTCAGATCAAGAACTTGCGAAGTTGCATTGATGGACCGGTACTCGATGGCGAAGCCGTTCAGTGGCATTTAGTGGGTCACCAACTATGACCCTAGATTTTGGAACCACCTTAGGTGGCGCATGGTTTCCATCACCGATATTCACGGCAAGTGGTTGCGCCAGTTCTGGTAAAGAGTTGGCCCAATTCTTTCCGCTTCGTGAAATAGGCGCGGTGGTAACTAAATCAATTATGTTGAGGGCGCGTGCGGGTAGACCTACCCCAAGAATGGCAGAGACCCCAAGCGGGATGTTAAATAGCATCGGTTTACAAGGACCCGGAATCGATGCCTTCTTAATTGAAGATATTCCTTGGCTTGCCTCGCAAGGAGCCAGAATAATTGTCTCAATCGCCGGAGAGACTTCTGAAGAGTATGGAACTTTGGCACGTAAGCTCCGCGGGATTTCAGGTATCTCAGCATTAGAAGTAAATATCTCTTGTCCAAACGTTGAAAATCGCGGGCTAGTTTTCGCTTGCGATCCAGATAGCACCACTGATGTTATTAAGAATGTTCGAAGCATCATTGGCGGAGATCTTCCGATTTTGGCGAAGCTAACGCCGGATGTGACAAATATTGCGAACATTGCGACCGCTGCCATCAATGCTGGTGCGGATGGAATCGCAATGATCAACACAGTGTTAGGTATGGTTATTAATACTGAAACTATGCGACCACATCTTGGTGGAAAAACAGGTGGACTCTCAGGTCCTGCAATACGCCCCATAGCAGTCCGCGCCATTTATCAAGTTAGGGCAGCGCTCCCTAACGTTTCAATCTTAGGAATGGGTGGCGTATCTAGCGGTCGCGACGCTTTTGAAATGATTCTGGCTGGCGCTTCTGGTGTCTCCATCGGTACCGCTTCATTTGGTGATCCAAGCGCGCCATATCGAATTCAAGGAGAGCTACATTCAATATTACAGAGTAAAGGTTTTAGTTCAGTTAAAGAGGCTGTGGGGTTCGCCCATCGTGAATCAGATTAAATATTTAAGAAGCGGAAGGGGTTTATATGAATTCACCAATCATTCTGGCAGTTGATACCGATAACTTGGATACTGCCAAGAGTTGGGTTGCATCAACCACCCCTTACGTTGGTTTTTTTAAGCTCGGCCTCGAGTTTTTCCTAAAATTTGGAATTGAAGGTGTAGCCCAAATCCTAAAAGAGACAGATAGAAAGATTTTTTTGGATCTAAAATTGCACGACATTCCAAATACGGTTGGTTCTGCCGCCGAACAAGTTCGATCAATAAGCCCAGAATTTCTTACGGTGCATGCAAGCGGGGGCCCTGCAATGATCGCAGCCGCAGTTAAAGCGCTTCCAGATACCAAAATCACCGCGGTCACAATCCTGAC
>CAZYJU010000100.1:0-3530 GCA_964647945.1 uncultured Actinomycetes bacterium
TAAAAGGGGCATCGCTCCTTTGCGCGATTTTCTTGCCAATGAGAGCGCATCTGGATTCTTGCTTATGGCAGCTGCAGCGCTCGGTCTATTCGCTGCAAACCTACCGATCTCTAATTACTACTTTGATTTTCTAGATCTTGCCTTTGAAATCGATTTTCTTGGTATCTATTTATCGCTCACGGTTTTAAAAGTCATTAACTATGGCTTGATGACCATATTCTTCTTTGTGGTTGGCCTAGAGATTAAGCGCGAATTAACTTCAGGGAATTTATCAAAATTACGCCAGGCAGCTGCGCCATTTTTTGCAGCGCTAGGTGGCATGTTGGTTCCGGCACTTATCTATTTAATGATTGCTGGCGACACCGCGCCTGAAGGCTGGGCGGTACCAGTTGCAACAGATATCGCGCTCGCAGTAGGCGTACTTTCATTGATGGGTTCACGCGTTACGCAAGGCTTAAAGGCATTTCTATTAGCGCTCGCAGTTATTGACGATATCGGCGCGATTTTGATCATTGCCATTGTCTATTCGACCGGAGTGATTTTCTCTTGGCTTTTGGGCGCAGCGCTTGCAATTGTTGCAACCCTTGCGCTTCAGAAATTAAATGTAATGAGCAAAATTGTTTATGTTTTTGTTGGCCTAATACTTTGGTACAGCCTCTATAAAGCTGGATTGCACCCAACTTTGGCTGGCGTAATCATGGGGCTGCTGTCTCCGGCGACTGCAGTCTCTGTAGATGAAGAGGTGACTGACATCGAAGATGGCGAACTTACAATCGTTGAATTACTTGAAGCGCGTTTTCACTATCTTTCATCTTTCATTGTGGTTCCGATCTTCGCATTTGCAAATGCGGGTGTTGCACTTTCGGCAAACGCACTAAACAATGCGCTGACTTCCGTGATCGCTTGGGGAATTATTCTGGGTCTAGTTGTTGGAAAGCCGCTCGGGATATTCATTGTTTCGAAATTGGCATCAAAATCTGGGGCTGCAGAGTTGCCAGATCAAACAAGTAATCGAGCGTTAATTGCCACAGGTAGCACCGCAGGAATTGGATTTACAGTGGCGATTTTTATTGCAAAGTTGGCCTTTGAAGACCCCAGCAATCAAGATCTAGCGATTACCGCTGTTATTGCAGGTTCGTTAATCAGTGGTTTATTAAGCCTTGCGCTTTTTAGAACTATTAAAGCGAGTACAAAATGAAAATAAGTCTTGAGCATCGGCGCTCTGCACAGTCTTGGCTAGTGCTACAGAACTCTGGGGAATATTCCCTTTCGAAAAAGCATTTTAATTAGTTAGTTGGAAATTTAGATCAGTCAGTAGGCAGTTTGAGAGTTTGGAGAATGCAGATGTTTAATAGCGCCGATAGCAGAGTCAGTCGAAGAGTTAATTACCCTATGGCGATTTTTCTAGTTCTGGCACTAATTCTTGCTCCTCTATTGCCAGTAATTAATGCCTCGCCTGCTGAAGCATCATCAACAAAACCAATCTATACAAGCGCCCGCAATGCTCAATTGAAAGATCTGCAATCTCTGACCTTTAAGTCGACATCAATTACCGTAAATGGCAAGAAGCGTGCGCTTGCATCGAAAGAGCCAATCAGTATTCGTTTTGAGAATAATTCAATCTCTATCAAAGCTGGTTGCAATACTTTAGGTGGACAATTTTCATTCTCTAAAGGTGTGCTTCGCGCACAAACATTATTTAGCACCAAAATGGCCTGCCCTGAGAAATTGATGGATCAAGATGTCTGGCTAAACCAGATGTTCTCATCAAAACCAAAATTACAAGTTCAATTCTTAAGCCCCAAGAGCAAAGTTAAAGCTGCCGCGACTGTATTAACTCTGACTTCGAACCTAACACCGGCACTTAAATCTGGCCGGACTGTTATCAAGATGAATGTTTATGAGACATATGGTTATGCAGATACTCCACTAGGAGATGAGAATTCAGAGGCTTTAGTTAAAGCAACCTGCCAGAACTTGATTGCAGAAAAAGCAACTGAAAGCGATGCTCAATTTGCAGCAGAACAGAACGCCTTGATCTTCCGAGTGGTCTCACGCGAAGGTGAGGATTTTCCGGTGACTTTGGATTATCGAGTTAATCGTATGAATGTGAAGATTTTGGGTGGGGTAGTTGTGGAGTGCACGCAGGGCTAACCCTGTTGTTGTTCTGTGCCTTCTTGTTGTGTGGCAGATTGCGCACCGCTCCAACCGTACTGATCTAAAACTTCAGTGATCTCTAGGTTGTAATCCTCGTAGAAATGGCTTTGCGCCATCGATTTAGCCTCTATGTGCTGTTCGTCATTTCGCCACTGATCAATTGCATCTAACGAATCAAAGTAAGCGATTGTGATTCCTTCGCGACTTTCTGGATGTCGTACGCTGCGATGTCTTAAATATCCCGGAATAGTTTTAATGTGCTCAACTAACGAATCATTATGCTGGTAATAGAGATCTGAGTTAGCGTCTTGACGCTTTGAAGTGAAGATTACAGCGTAGGTTTTACTGCCATTTAATTGATTATCGGAATTCTTAGGCTTGCGCTTTAAGATATTAAATTCATAGAAGAGCGCTAATACCGATGTAACTACCGCAGAGAGACCGATCAATCTAGGAAAGAGCGGAATCGCATCGCCAATTACAAGTTGGATACCAAAGAGCAACGAAACCGAAGATAGAACCAGAACCAGCAATGTTCGCATGATTCGAACCCAACGCGGCTTGCTTGGCACATAGGTAAGCACAAGTGCAGTTGGTCCACCAACCATAGATGTAAAGAGAATTACCGTTACGACTAAGGCTAGGGATTCCATTTAATTCTCTTTTCTTTTTTGGCTTTTGTTCCAAGTTAATTAAACGAAAATTAACTCGCAGTTGCTGCGAATATTGCCATATCTATCTGGCTTCCATCAGGTCTAGTGACATATTTCTTCAATAGCCCCTCAAATTCGTAACCAGCTTTGATTAACAGTCGCTTGGATGCTTCGTTTCGGTTATCAACCAAGGCATCAACTCTGCGAAAGCCCATGGTCATCAATCCATATTCGGTTAGCAGCTCTACAGCAGCAGTCCCCACACCTTGGTTTCTGGCCTCTTTTACTAGCCAATAGCCAATCTCAGCGCGATGATTATTGAAATCTATCGAATGCAGAGAAATCACTCCCGCAAATGAATTTTCACCTTCGGCATTCAAAAGATCGATAGCAAATAAGATTTCTGTGCGATTGGCATGTCTTTCTACAACACGATTTTTTGAGAAATTGATAGCCATATCTAATGTGTAATTTGTAGGCAGCGTCGTGAATTTAGGAACTTCAGGATCTTGCGCACCTTTATGAATAGCTTCTGCATCAGTTGGCCGAACTGGTCGCAAAGTAAGTCTTCCAACTTTTAGAGTTGGAATCTCTTCAGGCCACCAAATCATGAAGTTAGTTTATTTCAGAAAGCAAAGTTTTCGAAAAATTAAAGTTTCGCTGTTTCGAAAGATCTATCGTGACGATCAATCACCATCATTGTGTGATTAGGGATCTGGT
>CAZYJU010000101.1:0-3426 GCA_964647945.1 uncultured Actinomycetes bacterium
ATGTCGTGCAATTTTAGATCTAAAAAAATCTTTCGATCTGTCTCTTTTAGGATTTCGGCTACGCCTTCAATTCCAAATTTTAAGAAAAACTCTAGTCCCAGCTTAAAGAAACCAACATAAGGGGTGGTTGATGCAACCCAACTCTTGGCAGTATCCAAGTTATCGGTATCAACTGCCAGAATGATTGGTGAATTCATATAAACCCCTTCCGCTTCTTAAATATTTAATCTGATTCACGATGGGCGAACCCCACAGCCTCTTTAACTGAACCAAAACCTTTACTCTGTAATATCGAATGCAGCTCTCCTTGAATTCGATATGGCGCGCTTGGATCACCAAATGAAGCGGTGCCGATGGAGACACCGGAAGCGCCAGCTAGAATCATTTCAAATGCATCGCGACCGCTAGATACGCCACCCATTCCTAAGATTGAAACATTGGGAAGGGCTGCCCTCACTTGATAAATTGCTCGAACCGCTATGGGGCGTATAGCAGGACCTGAGAGTCCACCTGTCTTTCCACCAAGATGTGGACGCATAGTTTCAGTATTAATAACCATACCTAACACTGTGTTGATCATTGCGATTCCATCCGCTCCAGCATTTATGGCAGCGGTCGCAATGTTCGCAATATTTGTGACATCCGGCGTCAGTTTCGCCAAAATCGGAAGATCTCCGCCAATTATGCTTCGTACATTCTTAATAACATCAGTGGTGCTATTTGGATCACAAGCGAAAACTAGCCCGCGATTTTCAACGTTTGGACAAGAGATATTTACTTCCAATGCTGAGATACCTGAAATCCCGCGGAGCTTACGCGCCAAAGTTCCATACTCTTCAGAAGTCTCTCCAGCAATAGAAACAATGATTCTGGCCCCTTGCGAGGCAAGCCAAGGAATATCTTCAATTAAGAAGGCATCGATTCCGGGTCCTTGTAAACCGATGCTATTTAACATCCCGCTTGGAGTCTCTGCCATTCTTGGGGTAGGTCTACCCGCACGCGCCTTCAACATAATTGATTTAGTTACCACCGCGCCGATTTCACGAAGCGGAAAGAATTGGGCCAACTCTTTACCAGAACTGGCACAACCACTTGCAGTAAATATCGGTGATGGAAACCATGCGCCGCCTAAGGTGGTTCCAAAATCTAGGGTCATAGTTGATGACCCACTAAATGCCACTGAACGGCTTCACCATCAAGTACCGGTCCATCAATGCAACTTCGCAAGTTCTTGATCTGACCATCTCCGGTATCCACTGGAATAACGCAGGTCATGCAGATACCGATGCCACAGGCCATAGATTCTTCAACAGCACATTGATGCGCAATATCTACTTCCTTCGCGATCTTTGATAAAGCGCTTAACATTCCCATCGGACCACAGGAGTACATAACTCGAACATCATATTCTTTTATTAGATCAGCAAGAGAATCGGTAACTCGGCCAGTTTCACCTGCAGTTCCATCTTCAGTGTAAATCTTTAGTAAAGAAGCTGATCGCCGTCCTTCGATTGGCGCATAGATCTTTGACGCATTACTTGCTCCAAGAGCCATGATGACTCGATGTCCGTGCTCTTTTAGAACATCCGCTAAACCAAATAGTGGCGCAGACCCATAACCACCACCTACCAATAGCGCTGTGGTTGGTTCAGTTGGTATACCAAAAGCAGTTCCAAGCGGAACTACTACATCAATATTTGCCCCTTCTGGCTGAGCACATAACCATTTAGAACCACTACCCATCGGTGAGATTATTAACTCTAATGTCCCTCGATCGTTCACTCTTGAAATCGCAAAGGCTCTTCGCAATATCATCTTAGAAAATTCGCCGCCTACACTTATTGCGATGAAGTTTCCAGGCTTTATATGGCGGACCAAATCGCCAACTTCAATAACAATCTGATGATAGACACCTAGCCTTCGATTACTAAGTATCGGTGCAAAGAGATGTGAAGCGCTTTTATTGATTGGCAATTTGGACCAACCATTCTTGAAGTGGCTTAACCGAAAGTTCAGCGTTTCTGATGGCTTCGATTCCAGAAACTGCAGCATTAAAACCTGCAATAGTAGTTATGCATGGAATAGATCTTTGAACTGCAGTAGTTCTAATGACCCAACCGTCTTGTCTGGAACCTCTGCCTACCGGTGTATTTATTACCAAATCTACTTGGCCTGCGACCATCTGTTCGACAATAGTGCGTTCTCCATAAGGACCAGTTCCTTCCGAGTGTTTCCTCACCACTGTTGCAGGGATACCCTGTTCAGATAATGAATGTGCGGTTCCAGAGGTCGCAAGTATTCGAAAACCTAGATCAGAAATTCTACGAGCAGCTTCTATCCCCATAGCCTTATCTTTATCGCTCAGTGAGATGAAAACTGTGCCGTTCTTAGGCAATGGACCAAACGCTGCAATCTGACTCTTCGCGTAACTTTCACCAAAAGTAGCCGCTAATCCCATAACCTCACCAGTTGATCGCATCTCAGGTCCAAGCGTTGAATCAACACCACGTCCATCCGTACGACGGAATCTATTCCAAGGCAATACGACTTCCTTAACTGAGATTGCTTTAGGTCTAGGTTGAATCGTAGGAAGTAAACCTTCTTCCTGTAACTGCTTTATTGAACTTCCTACCGAGATCCTTGCTGCAGCTTTGGCAAGTGCAATGCCAGTTGCTTTAGAGACAAATGGAACTGTTCTTGACGCTCTGGGATTAGCTTCAAGAACATATAGTTGACCATTGGCAATTGCATATTGAATATTAATCAAACCTCTAACATCCACGCCTTGTGCAATCTTTAGGGTTGCATCTGAGATCTCTTTCAATTGGCTTTCCGTGATGGTTATAGCTGGGAGAACGCATGCGCTATCTCCGCTATGTATTCCAGCCTCTTCGATATGTTCCATGACGCCACCTAAGAAGAGCTCTTTGCCATCAAAGAGGGCATCAACATCGATCTCAGTTGCGTTATCTAAGAATCGATCTACCAAAACTGGATGGCCCGGAGTGATTTCTGTTGCCTTTGAGATGAAACCTGCAAGTGAATTTTGATCATAAACAATCTCCATGCCACGTCCACCAAGAACATATGATGGGCGGACCAACACCGGGTAACCAATTCGATTTGCGATGTCTTCAGCCTCTAACAGAGAGGAAGCCATTCCGTATTGTGGTGCTTTTAACTTCTGCACCGTAAGGATATTTCCGAATGCACCACGCTCCTCCGCTAAATTAATTGATTCGGGAGATGTACCAAGAATATTTACGCCGGCATCCTTCAAACCTTGCGCCAGACCAAGAGGAGTTTGACCTCCTAATTGAGTGATTACTCCAAGAACTGGACCTGCTGCCTCTTCTGCCGCGATCACTTCCAAAACATCTTCCAAGGTCAATGGTTCGAAATAGAGTCGATCGCTAGTGTCATAAT
>CAZYJU010000102.1:0-3402 GCA_964647945.1 uncultured Actinomycetes bacterium
CCTGGCGAAATGAAGTATTTCTCGTCATATTCGACATGGATTGCACACTCACGGGAAAAGATTACCTTACCCTTTTTGATAGCATCCCTTTGTGGCAAATAGGCGAAGTGACTACGGATTTATACATGGTTTTCGCAAGTTGCTACTAAACATCAAGCATTTGATTCCTTACGTTTTAATAAAAATTAAAGGCGAGACTACCGCCGCCAAAGAGTCAAAATTGGTCTTAATTATTTCATTTCCGCGTTCTGGCACTCATGCATTAGCTTCGATGATAAATCATGAACAAATCGGGCTGAACTACTACGGAGAATTCTTCATTTTTAATCAATGGTCAAGAATTGTCGAACGGTTGAATAAATACATTCCCTTTTTCTCATGGCGTTATTTCTTGAATACCCGCAAGCAAAAACGCAAATGGATTCACTATCGATTCGAAAAAACAACCCTTAATCCCATCAAAACTATCCATAGAATTTTGCTATTTCCTGGAACTCACATCATAAAAATATTTCCAGAACATTTAAAGCTTGAAACATTACAGGCGATTATTCAAGAATTTAAGCCACATGTTCTATTCCTACGCCGAAATCACTTAGACAGGTATGTATCTCTAAAGAAAGCCAATGCCACAGGCAAATGGCATAAAGTTGATAGCTCTGCGGTTGAGATAGAAGTGAATGAAGCCGAACTTTCAAAATACATCGAGGACTACATCGCGTTTTACAGTTCGCTCAAAAGGGCTGCACATACAAGTGGATGCCAGATACTTGATTTAGAATTCAGACAATTACAAGATCCCAACAAAGCAGAAGAGATTCAGAAATTTGTGGCAATCAATGGAAACAGAGGGCTTGATTCACTTCCAAAACAACCCACAACAACTAAAATGGATAAGGCTACGATTTCGCAAGACAAGTTCTTATCCAAGATTGGCAAGCAGCATTCTGATTATGATTTTGTGAGCGTTTCATGAAAATAACTAATCAGATTCTCAAGCATCTAGAAGATGAGTCAATCGAGATTTTCAGAGAAACTGCCGCCAGTTTTCGCAATCCAGTGATGATGTATTCGATCGGAAAAGATTCATCAGTTTTACTGCATCTAGCTAGAAAAGCCTTTTACCCCTCGCCAGTTCCATTCAAGTTACTGCACATTGATACCACTTGGAAATTCAAAGAGATGATCGCTTTTCGTGATGAAATAGTTTCAGATCTTGGATTGCAATTAGTGGTGCATACAAACAAAGCAGGCGTAGAGTCTGGCATCAATCCTTTCAATGCCAGCGCCTCGGAATACACCCGTGTAATGAAAACTGTTGCACTTAGGGAAGCTCTAGATCTATATGGTTTTGATGCCGCTATAGGTGGGTCTAGACGTGATGAAGAGAAAAGTCGGGCGAAAGAACGAATTTTCAGCGTACGTGATGAAGGACATCGCTGGAATCCAAGAGCGCAACGTCCTGAACTTTGGCGTACATACAACACCAAACTAGCTCCTGGACAAACCATGCGTGTATTTCCAATTTCAGATTGGACTGAAGCTGACATTTGGCATTACATACTTCAAGAGAATATAAAAGTTAATCCGCTCTATTTTGCAAAATCTCGGCCAATGGTCAAACGAGGCGAGCAGTTGATCATGGTGGATGATGAGCGATATCCACTTCGAGATGGGGAAAAAGCTTTTGATGCCATGGTTCGGTTCCGAACTTTGGGTTGTTATCCATTGACTGCAGCGGTCGAATCAAACGCCGCAACTATTGAAGAGGTCGTTGAAGAAGTTTTGAACATTAATCTTTCCGAACGCGCAACTAGATTAATCGATGGTGAGAATGAAGATTCGATGGAGAAGAAGAAGACGGAGGGCTATTTCTAATGGCAACTCCGGTAATTCGCTTGTTAACTTGTGGCAGTGTTGATGATGGTAAAAGCACACTAATCGGTCGATTGTTAGTTGAAACAGATAGCGTCCCACACGACACAATTAGCGCTGCTAAAAAGGTACGTCGTAGTGGTTCTACGATCCCAGCAGGTGAAATCGATTTTAGTTTGTTAACTGATGGCCTGGAAGCAGAGCGCGAACAAGGCATAACCATTGATGTGGCTTATCGATCTATGTCCTTACTAAATGGTGAGCGTTTGATCATCTCAGATGCTCCAGGTCACGAGCAATACACCCGAAATATGGTGGTGGCTGCCTCTAGAGCCGATATCGGCTTGGTATTAATTGATGCCACCAAAGGAGTCCGCACTCAAACTCTCAGACATTTGACGATCTGCGAACTTATGGGAGTAAGCCGAATAATTATCGCGATCAACAAGCTTGATGCTATGAAATACAAAGAATCAGTTTTCGATGTAATTCAAAGTGAAATCATGAAAACTATCGAACGTTTAGCGTTAAAGGACGTTGTGACAATTCCACTAAGTGCATTAGCTGGTGACAACGTGGTTTACCGAACCGAAAATATGCCATGGTATTCAGGTCCTACCTTGCAAGAAGCAATTCAATCTTGGCAACCAAATACGAAAACTGATGCTGGAGCGATGCTTCGCGCTCAATCTATTGCTCGCGCAGATGATTTTAGAGGTGTAGCGGGAACCGTTCATCATGGATCTATTAATGTCGGAAATGAAGTAACTATTTTTCCAAGTAACAAGCGAGCTAAGGTATCCAAAATTGTTACCTTCGAAAAAGAACTCAATCAAGCTTCAAAATTGGACGCCGTTACTTTAGTGCTAGAACCTGAAGTAGATGTAGCTCGAGGGGACGTAATCTCAACAGACCCAGAAGAGTTGATACCAGCCGATCGTTACTCAGCACATATAGTTTGGTTAGATGAGGAAGCGTTAATCCATAGCCGCTCATACATGCTGTATTCCGGACCGTCTTCGTCGCCTGCAATGATCACAAAAATAAAACACCGTTTAGATGTAAACACTGGTCAACATGTTTCTGCAGAAACTCTTGAAATGAATGATATCGGCGATGTGGAAATAGCGACCGATATCCCAATGATTCTGAAACCTTACTCAGAGTCTAGAGAGTTTGGCAATTTCATTTTGGTCGATCGTTTGACACAGCGCACAGTTGGCGCTGGCATGATCCGATATGCACTTCGCAGAGCAACCAATATTCACCATCAAGATTACGAAGTGAACAAAGCACAGCGCAGTGCTCAGAAAAATCAAAAGGCCCGCGTGATTTGGTTGACCGGGCTATCTGGCTCTGGAAAATCTACGATTGCCAACGGATTAGAGAAAGCGCTCTATGCAAATGGTGCACATAGTTATGTCTTAGATGGTGACAATTTACGCCTTGGTTTAAATATGGATTTGGGCTTTACACCTGAAGATCGTGCAGAAAATGTGCGGCGAGTTTCTGAAGTTGCCAAAATAT
>CAZYJU010000103.1:0-3388 GCA_964647945.1 uncultured Actinomycetes bacterium
AAAGTGCGATAGATGTAGCAACGCTTGCATTCAAACTTTCAGTAGTTGAACGCATTGGGATTTTTACTACGAGATCGCACTTTTCGCTGGTTAACCTACTTAAACCTTTTCCTTCGCTACCTACAATAATCATCACTGGTTCGGTTGCGACTTTCATATCGCTAATCAATTCAGATGCTTCGCCATCTAAACCAACTACAAAATAACCTTGTTCTTGTACCTCTTCGATCGCACGGTTTAAATTTGTAACTTGCGCAACTGGCATTCGCGCGGCAGCTCCTGCAGATGTCTTCCATGCCGCTGCCGTCATTGCAGCCGAGCGACGCTCTGGAATGATCACACCAGCCACACCAAAAGCTGCTGCCGAACGGATGATTGCGCCTAGGTTTCTCGGATCAGTTACACCATCTAACGCAACCAATAAGCCAGGATGTTTAGCTCTTTGCAAAATCTCCTGAAGTGATGAATATTGGTAAGGCTTTATTGCAAGTGCGATGCCTTGTGAATTCATGGAAATCTTTTCGACATCTGCTCGATGCACTTCACGAATCGGTAGTGATTTCTTTAGCGCAAGTTTTAGCGATTCTTCGATGCGATCATCAATATCGATAGATCTTGCGACGATTAATTCCGTTGATGGAACATCTGCACGAAGTGCTTCAAGTACTGCATTACGGCCACTTACTAACTCGCCATGGAATGAGAAACCACTACGTTCGCGACTGCGCTCTCTGCTTGGACCCTTACTAGCACTCTTAGGTTTTGTAGCTTTACGTTTTGCTGCAGCGTGATACGGGCGATCCTCCGCTTTTGGAGTTGGCCCCTTACCAGAGAGGCGCTTCTTGTTATTGCCGCCAGTGCCTTTTGATGGACCTTTGCGACTTTTGCGCACTGCGCCACGACGTGATGAGTTTCCGGCCATTTAATTAATTCTTCTCTTTTTTAGTTTGTGGATTCGAGGATGAAAACGACCAGCGTTGACCGTGTGCGGTATCTTCAATAGTGATGCCAAGTGCTGCTAAACCATCACGAATTGCATCAGAACTTGCAAAATCTTTACGTTCGCGTGCAGCTTGGCGTTGGGCCAAAGCTAATTGAATAACGCCATCTAGCGCCTCTGATAAATCCTGTCCTCTGGTTGCATCTAATGTATAAGCGCTATCAAATGGATCACAACCTAAAATCTCCAAAGCTCCACGGATCTCTGCTGCAGCTACCTTTACTTCATCTAAATTATTTGCAGTAATTGCGGAATTACCACGGCGTAGCGCATCAGAGATATGAGCTAATACTTGCGGCACCGCTAAATCATCATCAAATGCCGCGCGAATTGAATCTGAGATAACTCCTTGATATTCACCGACTAATTCTTTAGCACGCACCATGAAGTTTTCGATTCGTTGGAAATTAGTTGCAGATTCTTGCAAAGCATCTGGCGAAAATTCGAGCATCGAACGGTAATGCGCACTTCCTAAATAGAAACGAAGTTCGATACCGCGTACTTGTTTTACAAGTTCGCGCACCTGCATGGTGTTGCCCAAAGATTTGGACATCTTCTCGCCAGATTGAGTTACCCATGCATTGTGCATCCAAATATTCGCGAATTTATAACCTGCTGCTTCAGATTGCGCGATTTCGTTCTCGTGATGCGGGAAGATTAAATCAAGACCGCCGCCATGAATATCAAATGCTTCGCCTAAATAGGCATGAGCCATGGCAGAGCATTCGAGGTGCCATCCTGGTCGGCCATCTCCCCAAGGAGTCGGCCATGATGGCTCGCCAGATTTTGCTGCTTTCCAAAGTGCAAAGTCGCGCACATCGCGTTTGTTTTTATCATCAGCATCACCAGCTGGCAGTAGATCATCTAACTTCTGCCTGGAAAGCGTTAGATATGAATTTAATTTACGAACTTCCAGATAAACATCGCCGTTGCCTGGTGCATAAGCTGCGCCTTTTTCAATCAAGATTTGCATCAATTGGATCATTTGGGTGATGTGGCCAGTTGCGCGCGGTTCATATGTTGGTGGCAAGACATTTAAAATCGAATATGCCTGCGTGAATTCACGCTCATATTTCTGCGCCAGCGCCCACCAAGGCATATTTTCAACGCTAGCTTTCTCTAAAATCTTGTCATCAATGTCCGTGACATTTCGAATGAAAGTTACTTCGTAGCCGCTAGCGGTAAGCCAACGACGCAAAATATCGAAGTTGATTCCGCTTCTTACGTGGCCAATGTGCGGAAAGGATTGCACTGTGGCACCGCAAACATAGATGCCCACTTTGCCATTTACTAAGGGTTTGAATTCGGAAAGTTCGCGGGTGCGAGTGTTATATAACTTCATGGCAATTGCACCAAAGCATTTGCAATCACAAAGACCCCTTCACCACGACCAGTAAAGCCCATGGTATCGGTTGTGGTCGCGCCAATCGTTACTGGTGCACCTAAGCTTTCAGATAAAATCGCTTCCGCCTCTGCCCGACGTGACGAAATTTTCGGCTTATTTCCAACGATTTGCAGCGATACGTTACTGATAATTATTGATTTGCTCTCGATTAATTGGCGTAGATGTTTGATCATCTCAGCGCCAGTCGCGCCTTTCCACTCTGGTTTATCAATTCCAAAGACTTGTCCTACATCTCCAAGTCCAGCTGCAGAGAGCACCGCATCACAGAGCGCATGAACTGCAGCATCGCCATCCGAGTGTCCCTCGAGACGATTTGCATCTGGCCAGATCAAACCTGCCAATGCGCATGGCCCACTATCGGCAAACTTATGCGCATCAACTCCGACACCTACACGAAAATTAATGATCGCTACTTTCTACGATTTCTTGTAAAGCGCTGGCAGTATCTGATTCGTTATCGCCTTCGATTTGTACACGAACTGATTCGCCGCATTTGATACCAAGTGACATGATCTTCAAAATAGATGCGCCATCAACAAAGGCACTTTCAGTGCCATCATCTTTAATTTTTGCGAGGGAAACTTTGCATCCGGAATTCTTGGACGATTGTGCAAATAACGCAGCTGGACGTGCATGAAGGCCAACTGGTGAGCCCACTTTTGTGACAAATTCCTTCATAGCGGTAGCCTAATTGAAAGAAGTAATGTTTAATATGAACATATTTTCAAGCACCTGCACAAATGTGAAAGTTGAATTATGGAACTTTTAACTGGGCATCCATTAGCCACAAAAGAGCATGCAACACATGCGCTGCTTTACATGTGGAAGATTCGTAAATTTGAAGAGGCAGTTGAAGATCTCTTTGGCCGCGGCATGATGCACGGAACCATGCATTTATCAATCGGACAAGAGGCATCGCCCACTGGTGTCTGTATGGCGCTTGGAATCAAAGATCAAATCACTTCTACACATCGTGGCCACGG
>CAZYJU010000104.1:0-3334 GCA_964647945.1 uncultured Actinomycetes bacterium
CCATCTTCAAAGCCAGAACGTGTGACGCGCTTTAAATAAACCGCAGGAATTATTTGATCGGTATCAACATTTGATCTGCGAAGCGGAACTGCAGTACCTGTGTGCTTTAAGAATTTATCCATCTTAATCTCCTTACAGATCCGCGGGCGATGCCAGCGTGCCCTTTAGCGCAGTTGCTGCGGCAACAAGCGGGGAAGCTAAATGAGTACGTCCACCTTTTCCTTGTCGGCCTTCAAAATTTCTATTTGAGGTAGAGACACTTCGCTCGCCTGGCTTTAATTGATCTGGATTCATTCCAAGACACATCGAACATCCGGCGCTTCGCCACTCTGCACCTGCATCAATAAATACTTTATCCAAACCTTCTGATTCGGCTTGCAGACGAACTCGCGCAGAGCCCGGAACTACCAACATCCGAAGTGAATTTGAGATCTTCTTACCCTTCAAGATTGCAGCGGCAGCGCGCAAATCTTCAATTCGACCATTGGTGCATGAGCCCAAAAAGACGGTATCTACCTTGATCTGCTTCATTGGGGTGCCTGCAGTTAAGCCCATATATTCCAATGCGCGTTCAGCTGCCCCGCGCTCTTCAGCATCTTTAATCTCGGCTGGATTTGGAACTTCTGCATTTAGCGCAACGCCTTGTCCGGGATTAGTTCCCCAAGTTACAAATGGCGAAAGTTCATCAGCATTTAAAGTAACTTCCGCATCAAATTTCGCATCGCTATCTGTATAAAGAGTTGACCAATATGCAACCGCTTCATCCCAATCTTCTGGGGCGTGAGGCTTTCCTTTGATGTAATCAAAGGTGGTTTGATCTGGCGCAATTAGCCCAGCACGCGCACCTGCCTCGATAGACATATTGCAGATAGTCATACGCGCTTCCATCGAAAGTTTACGAATAGCCTCTCCACGATATTCAAGGACATAACCTTGTCCACCACCGGTTGAGATCTTTGCAATCACCGCCAAGATTATGTCTTTAGCAGTTACGCCTTCTTTTAGATTTCCCTCCACATTAATGGCCATAGTTTTAAATGGCTTAAGTGGCAGAGTCTGAGTAGCCAAAACATGTTCAACTTCAGAGGTTCCGATACCAAATGCGAGCGCGCCAAATGCACCATGAGTTGAAGTATGTGAATCTCCACAAACAATCGTCATGCCTGGTTGAGTTAATCCAAGCTGTGGACCAACCACGTGGACGATTCCTTGTTCGATATCTCCTAAGGAATGGATGCGAACTCCAAATTCCTGGCAATTTTTACGGAGCGTATCAACTTGTAACTTAGAAACTGGATCGGCAATTGGCTTGTCAATGTCCAAAGTTGGCACGTTGTGGTCTTCAGTAGCCAAAGTTAAATCTGGGCGATGCACTTTGCGATTGGTAAGTCGAAGTCCATCGAATGCTTGTGGGCTAGTTACTTCATGAATCAGATGTAAATCTATGAAGAGTAGATCTGGTTCTCCAGCTTTTGAACGAACCACATGATCGTCCCAAATCTTCTCTGCGAGTGTCTTACCCATTTCGCAAGTCACGCCTTTCTGAAAACTATCCGCTTGCTATCCAATATATGAGATGCTAATCTCACGCCGTGGACAACAAGAATAGCGGAGTTGGCGTCTTAGATAAAGCCGTAAACATTCTTGCTGCATTAGAGAGCGGTCCCCATACTCTTGCAGAGTTAGTTGCGGTAACCGGAATCGCCCGCCCGACTGCGCATAGATTGGCAGTTGCGCTAGAACATCATCGTTTAGTCGCTCGCGATCTCACCGGTCGATTCGTACTTGGAAAGCGAAATGGCGAACTAGCGGCTGCAGCTGGCGAAGATCGGCTACTTGCTGCAAGCGCTCCAGCGCTCGCTGCGCTCCGAGATGCAACTGGCGAAAGCGCACAGCTATATAAACGCCAAGGTGATCTACGTGTATGTGTAGCCGTCGCAGAACGTCTTTCAGGTTTACGCGATTCCGTTCCGGTTGGCGCAGCGCTAACCATGCAAGCTGGATCTGCTGCACAGATACTCCTTGCGTGGGAAGATTCAGAGAAGATTCATCGGGCACTTGGCAAAGCCCGTTTTACTGCAGCACATTTAGCGGCAGTTCGTCGTCGCGGTTGGGCGCAATCAGTTGGAGAGCGCGAAGCTGGAGTCGCTTCAGTATCTGCGCCAGTACGCGGACCAAACAATAAAGTGATTGCGGCGGTTGGAATTAGCGGACCAATCGAAAGACTAGGTCGTCAACCTGGACGATTACATGCTGCGGCAGTTGTTGCTACCGCCGCAAAATTATCTGAGTATTTAGCTAAAAATTCGAATTAAAGAAATTAATATCTATGTGGATGTTCGCTGGAAATCGTCCTAATCGTATGAGATTTAGCTCGCATTACGAGTGATTGCGAAGTCATGCACTTTTCTGTAAATCTAACACCGTCCAATAGCTCTCCATCGGTAATACCAGTAGCTGCAAAGAAGATATCCTCACCTTTTACCAAGTCTTTTGAAGTAAAGACTTGTGAGAGATCTAGATTGGCTTCCTGAGCCATCTCACGCTCAGACTCAGATTGTGGAGCAAATTGGCCTTGAATCTCTCCACCTAAACAACGCATTGCACAAGCTGCGATAACGCCTTCTGGAGTGCCACCGATTCCCATCAATAAATCTGCACCAGTATTTGGTCTAGCGGCCAAAACTGCACCTGCAACATCACCATCAGTTATAAATTTAATTCTCGCTCCAGTTGCACGTATCTCGTCAGCCAATTGATTATGTCTAGGGCGGTCTAAAAGCACCACCGTGATGTCATAAATTGGAACTTTCTTGGCCTTTGCGACTTTTTCAATGTTCACTGAGACTGGAGCAGTAATGTCAATGACTCCAGATGCCTCGGGTCCGGTTGCAATCTTGTTCATATAAAAAGCACCTGAGACATCAAACATGGCTCCACGATCTGCTAACGCGATAACCGAAATTGCATTGTTCAAACCTTTAGCAGTCAATGTAGTGCCATCTATTGGATCTACGGCAACATCACAATCCATACCGGTGCCATTTCCAACTAATTCTCCGTTGTAAAGCATCGGTGCAGAATCTTTCTCGCCTTCTCCAATTACTACGACGCCTCTCATGTCGACCGTGGAGATCATTTGGCGCATAGCATCTACTGCTGCTTGATCGGCATCATCTTTTGCGCCACGACCTACCCAACGTGAAGCTGCAATTGCAGCCGTTTCGGTGACGCGAACTAATTCCAGCGCTAAATTTCTGGAGTTAATTTCCATGAGACAACAGTAGCCCCGAAGGGATTCGAACCCTCGTAGCTGGCTTGAGAAGCCAGAGTC
>CAZYJU010000105.1:0-3307 GCA_964647945.1 uncultured Actinomycetes bacterium
AAAGAGCTTTTAAGGCACTTACTACTTTGGTTAAAGATGCTTTAGCATCTCCAAATAGCAGAGTGGTCTTTGGGTCGTAAAGTAGCTCGTTTTCAATTCCAGCAAAGCCAGGGCGCATAGATCTCTTTAAAAAGATGATGTTTGCTGCTTGATCTACATCCAAAATCGGCATTCCATAAATCGGTGCACCAGGAGTAGTTTTCGCTGCCGGATTGACCACATCGTTTGCACCAACTACCAATGCCACATCAGTTTGAGGGAAGGTTGGATTGATCTCTTCCATCTCAACTAATTGTTCGTAAGGGACATTAGCTTCAGCCAATAATACGTTCATGTGTCCTGGCATTCGGCCAGCCACTGGATGAATTCCGTATGCGACATCAATGCCTTTTGCAGATAATAGATCTGCCATTTCTCGGATTGTATGTTGCGCTTGTGCAACGGCAAGTCCATATCCAGGAACAATAACTACGCGACGTGCATAATTAAGCAGGATTGCAACATCATCTGGAGAGCCACTTCTAACTGGGCGATTTTCTTGTTCTCCACTTGCAGCAGTAGCTTTAGCAGTAAATGCACCAAATAGAGTTCCAAATAGCGAACGCCCCATTGCTGCAGCCATCAAACGAGTCAGAATGGTTCCGGAAGCACCGACCAGTGTTCCCGCAACGATGAGCAAGATATTTTCAAGCACATAACCACTTGCAGCCACCGTAAGTCCCGTAAATGCGTTAAGTAATGAGATCACGATTGGAACATCGGCTCCACCTACTGGAAGCACAAAGAGCACGCCAAATAGCAGAGAAAGAAGCGCTAGGAGTTCTAGTAATCCATTGCCACCTTGTGCGATCACAAAACCGGCATTAACGATGATTCCAACCAAAGTTCCGGCAATCACAAAGCGACCACCTGGAAAGATAACTGGGCGGGTAGTCATCAACTCTTGCAACTTCAAAAATGTAACAATCGAGCCGCTAAATGAGACGCAGCCAACTATTACTGTGAAAACTGTGGCAATTACTGCCAATGTGGAAGCGGTATTACCAAGATTTAAATATTCGACAATTGCAACCAACGCAGCTGCGCCACCACCGACGCCATTAAATAGTGCAACCATTTGTGGCATCTGGGTCATTTGAACCATGCGAGCAGCAGGCACTCCAAAGACAACGCCAAGTACGACTGCACCTAAGATCCAAGGGATGTTTTGTAGGGACTTACCATCTTCTTTATAAAAGAAGACTACTAATGTTGCAAGGCCAGCACCTGCGGCACCGATTAAATTTCCACGGCGTGCAGATTTGGGCGAGGAGAGTCCTTTTAGCGCAAGGATAAATGCGACTGCGCAAATTAGACCTAACAGGTCATAAACGTTTCGACTCATTGCTTCTTACCTTTAAACATTTCCAACATTCGATCGGTAACCACGAAACCGCCCACCATATTTATTGTTGCGAGCACTACGGCGATGATTCCGAGCACTAGTTCTAATGTGGTTTCGGCATGTCCAGCTACCAAGATTGCACCGACCAGAATGATTCCGTGGATCGCATTTGCACCAGACATCAGTGGCGTGTGCAAGGTAGTCGATACCTTTGAGACCACTTCAAAGCCAACAAATACTGCAAGCGTGAATATTGCAAGAAGTGCTAAACCATTACTCATGAATTCCTCCTAGCACCGTTGTGGGTTAAAGCGGAAGCCGCGACGATCTCATCTTCAAAATCGATATTTAAACCCACAGTTTCTCCATCTTTTGCAGGTTTGGTAATCAATGTAAGTAAATTGAGCAAGTTTCTGGAATAAAGACTAGATGCGTGAAATGGAAGTGAACTAGGCACATCTTTACCGCCCCAGATGATCACACCATTTGAAGTGGTTATAACTTCGCCAGCAACAGAGCCTTCAACATTGCCACCAGTCTCTGCAGCCAAATCAACAATCACAGATCCAGGCGACATCGAATCAACCATTGCTTTGGTCATCAATCGCGGTGCGGTTCTGCCAGGTACCGCGGCAGTTGTTATAACAACATTTGATTTTGCAATGTAGGGAGTTAGTAGATCTTGTTGTTGCTTAGCGCGCTCTTCAGTCATTTCACGCGCATAACCACCAGCGCCTGCGAGTGATTCAAGATTCAAATCAACAAAGGTTGCACCCATTGATTTAACTTCATCTGCAGAGGATGGTCGCACGTCATAAGCGCTTACAACCGCACCTAATCTTCGAGCTGTAGCAATTGCTTGCAATCCTGCAACACCAGCACCTAAAACCAAAACTTGTGCAGGAGTAACGGTTCCAGCTGCAGTCATTAAGAGTGGAAAGAATCTTGGGCTTAGTTCAGCGCCAACAAGTGCAGCTTTATAACCAGCGCAGAGCGCTTGCGATGTTAGGGCATCCATAGATTGTGCTCTAGAAATTCTAGGTACCAACTCCATAGAAAAGGCCGTTACGCCTGCCTTGGCAAGCGCTTCAATATTCTCCACTGAATTAGTTGGAGAGAGGAAAGAGATTGTTACGGCACCGCTCTTTAAATTAGCTGCTTGTGATGGGGTAAGTGGTTGCACTGACAGAACTACATCTGCATCTTTTAATACTTCCGATGAGACTTTAGCTCCGGCATCTTCATAATCTTTATCGGTAGCTTGGGCATGAATACCAGCGCCACTTTCAATTACAACTTCATAGCCTAATTTGGTGAATTTACCTATTACATCTGGCACTAGCGCAACGCGCTTTTCGCCAGATTTGATCTCCTTAGGGACTGCAACGCGCATGTGGTAAATCTACCTACCGAATGGCGATGAAACTAGCCTTTAACGACCTTTTAATTCGCCGCGGGTAAGGTGATAGAGCAGTGCTTGAATTGTGGTGCGACGATGATAAGCCTGTCGCCAAATTACCGATTTGCTTCCATCAATAACGCTTGCGGAAACTTCCTCACCTCGATGTGCTGGAAGACAGTGCATGAAAATTGAGTCTTTTGCCGTTAGTTGCATCAAATCATCTGTCACTGCAAATGGTGCAAGCGCTTCTGACTTCTCTCGCCGCTCAGCTTCTGGATCTCCCATTGACATCCAGACATCTGTATAAATTACTGAGGCATTTTGGGCAGCAGCTTTTGGATCGGAGGTAACTTCGATAGTTCCGCCTGTGGATTTAGCAATCTCTTCAGCTCTCTTTAATACATTCATATCTGGTGACCAATTGCCTTGCGGTGTAGCTGCAACTACATGCGCACCCATAATTGCACCCATAATCAACCAGGCATGAGACATGTTGTTGCCGTCACCAAAGTAAGAGAACT
>CAZYJU010000106.1:0-3233 GCA_964647945.1 uncultured Actinomycetes bacterium
CGAAAGGCAATAAATGAAACTACGCGCGCGTGGTCTAGTAGTAGCAGTTGCAATCGCAACCGCTGCTGGTGCATTCGTTGCAGCTCCTTCACAAGCTGCTTCTGCTGCACGCACCGTCACAATCTGGTCTGGTGCAAACGATGCGAAGTCTGACAATCAGTCTCCGATCATCGCTGCTTGGGCAAAGACTCAAGGCATCACCATCAATACTGTTTACAAGAAGAACGTTCGTGATGAATTCATCAAGGCTGTTCCAGATGGAAAGGGCCCAGACCTAATGGTTGGAGCTCACGACTGGACAGGCCAACTAGTAGGAGCTGGTGTTGTTGCACCAGTTGCACTTGGCAGCCTCTCATCTAAGTTCTCAGCATCAACTCGTTCAGGTTTCACCGTCGGTGGAAAGCTTTACGGAATGCCAATCTATTCAGAGAACATCGCATTAATTTGGAACAAGCGCGATGGCGAAGATCCAACTGGTAAGTCATTCATGGATCTCGTTAATTCAAAGAATGGTCTTGCAATTACTCGCGACCTAACATCTGGCGATCCATATCACTGGTCATCAGTTGCATCATCATTTGGTCTAACACTTTTCACACGCACCAAGAGCGGTTGGACTTCAACACTTGGTTACGGTGGAGCAGGATCTGATGCATATGCAAACTTCCTAGCAGGCGATGCAAAGAAGATCATTCGTCCCGCAGATGGTTGGGATCAATCAGCATGTACTCTGCAAAAGGGTGCTTACATCATCTCTGGTCCATGGATGTACAACCACGGACAAGACACAATTTCAGGTTGCTCAGCAAAGCCACTAAAGGCTTCTGAAATGGGCATCGCACCGATTCCATCACTTGGTGGCAAGAAAGTAAGCCAGTTCTCTGGTGTCTACGGATACTGGATGTCATCAAAGGTTTCAGGCCAACCAAATGCTGTATCTGTTGGAAAGGTCCTACGTTATGTAGGTTCATCTGAATTCCAGTTAGCGCTAAACAAGGCTGGAAACACAATTCCAGTAAACCAAGATGCACTTCGCTCAATGTCAGACAAGAACCTTGCTGCATTCGGCTTAGCTGGTGTTAATGCGCTACCAATGCCTTCATATGTATTCATGGATACCGTATGGAGCAAGATCGGTTCAGCAGAAGCTGCAATCCTTGCAGGCAAGTACACCGGAACACCTGGTGACTTCCTACGTAAGGCTGTTGAAGCTGCACAGGCTGCAATCGACACCAAGTAATTCGCTTCTTCTAAATAAAGAAGTAAATTACTAAATAGCAGTAAGCAAGGGGCTCGAGAAATCGGGCCCCTTGTCTTTATCTATTGCCCTATCAAATTTAGGCCATATATTTACCCCATACCGAACAACTGATACCCGACCCTCACTTAAGGAGTACGAGTGGCAACGCAGGCGTCTAATTCGGAATCGAAGCAAGATTCAAAGCTAGATTCCGAGACCAAAGCAGCCATCAAGGCGCGCGATAAAGAACTTGCCGCACGTCGCAAAGCTGCAAGACATCTCTATGACGGTGGTACTCCAAGCGTTCGTGGTCAAATAATCAAAATAATAATTCTCGGAATTATTGATGCGCTTGCCGGCACAGTTTTCTTCGCATTAATCGGAAAGAACCAATTTACTTTCGCGGCAATTTTGGCAATTGTAACTTTGGCAGTTAACTGGATTTACTTACGTAAAGGTGGCTTGCCTGCTAAGTACTTAGCACCTGGCGTGATTCTGCTAATTTTCTTACAGATCTACACCGTCTTTTTCAGTGGTTACATCTCATTTACAAACTACGGCTCTTTGCATAATGGCAATTACGAATCTGCACTGAACGCAACGCAGTTAGCAGCGGTCGAACCAGTCGAAGGTGCCGATTACGACATAAAGATTGTGCGCGGTAGCGATGGCGTACTCCAATTACTTGCAACCAATGTCTACGATTTCAAGGTTTACCTAGGTGGAGCGGATTACAAGACTCATCCGCTAAAAGAGATCACAACTGCTGATGGTTTAATAATCGGACCAGATGGTTTTGCAGAATCTGTTGAAGGATTTACCAAGCTCACAGATGATGAGATCACAAATAATGCTGTTGAAATTGTTGGACTTAAAGTTCCATTCGGACCAGATATGGCAAGAGATGGATTTATCGCAACGCCAGATGGATATTCAGGCTCATTAAATAGATTTAGTTATACCTATGACGAAGCCACCAAAACCTTCACAACTGTCGCTGATGGACGGAAATTCGTGGCAGATAACCGTGAAGGATTCTTCATCGAACCAACTACTGGCGAGAAGTTAAACGACATCGGTTGGCGGACAAATATCGGCTTCGAAAATTTCCGCACTATCTTTGGTGATAAAGAGTTACGCGGGCCATTGCTTGGCGTATTAATTTGGACTTTCCAGTTTGCATTCTTAACAGTGCTTACAACATTTGTACTTGGTCTTGGCCTTGCGCTACTACTTAACGACCAACGAATCCGTGGCCTAAAGATCTATCGCGCAGTACTTATCTTGCCTTATGCATTCCCAGCATTCTTATCTGCATATGTCTGGAAAGGTATGTACAACACCGATCGCGGGTTTATCAATAACACCATCTTGAATTTAAGCGATGGAAACAAGATTCCGTGGTTAGAACAACAAGGCCCTGCCCGTGCAGCAATTTTGATCATGAATCTCTGGCTTGGCTTCCCATACATGTTCTTGATTACTACCGGTGCACTACAAGCTATCCCAGCCGATCTATCTGAATCAGCTGGTATCGATGGTGCAAGTTCATGGCAGATATTTAGATTGATTAAATTGCCACTATTACTAGTTTCACTAGCGCCATTATTAATTGCCTCATTCGCTTATAACTTCAATAACTTTACGGTCATTTATCTACTTACAGGAGGTGGTCCAATTTTGGATCCCACCTTAAGAGTCACAACTGGTGCAACCGATATCTTGATTACTTTCGTCTATCGCATCGCATTCGGCGGTGGCGTGGGTGCTAACTATGGACTTGCATCTGCATTCTCGATTCTGATCTTCTTCATAATTGGTGGAGTCTCTTACTTCTCATTTAAGCGAACTAAGTCACTAGAGGAGGCCACACGATGAGTCTGGATACTTCACGTCAATTAACGGTTCGCACCAATAAGAAGAGCTTTGGTATTTGGTTCAAAGAGGTGGGCTGGAAGCACATCGTCGCTTGGATGATGATGGTTTATGCAAT
>CAZYJU010000107.1:0-3201 GCA_964647945.1 uncultured Actinomycetes bacterium
ATCATGACTCAACCTGCGATGCAGGAGATGAATGCCGGGGAGACCTCACCTGGTCCATCTGTATCAACCGATGAAGAGATTTTAGATTGGGTTAGAAAAGATGCAGAGACTGCGCTACATCCATCTTGCACCGCGAAAATGGGCACCGATGACATGTCTGTCGTTGATCCTTCAAACATGAAAGTTCATGGTGTTGAAGGTTTACGAGTTGTGGATGCATCGGTATTTCCATATGTAACTAATGGAAATATCTATGCACCAGTAATGATGGTGGCAGAACGTGCGGCAGATTTGATTATTGGAAAAGGCACGCTGCCTGCTGATCATTCTGAGTTTTACATCCATGGCAAGTGATAACGCACCTTCATCAATACAACGAGTTAAGGTAAAGCGAAGCGACTCAGAAGCTACCTCTACTGATCAAGTAGTTGTAGAAGAGCCCCTAGAAATTCGAATTAAGAAGGGGGCGATTGAGCAGCAACTTGGAATCACCATGCGTACTCCAGGTGCGGATCTGCAATTAGCAGCTGGCTTTCTCTGGGGCGAGGGATTTTTAACTGACCCAAAGCAACTGATAAATGTAAAAGTTTGCGGAGATCGCAATTTGACCCCAAGACAGCGCGCAAATGTTGTGATCGCAGAGGTAAGTAGCGATGCTCCTGAATTCTTGCGGCAGATGGATCGCAGATTCACCATGAATTCAGCGTGCGGTGTCTGCGGCTCTGAAAATATTGCGGACTTACATAAAAGAGGAATTACCAAAGTCGCGCCGACGACTAAAAGCGATTCTGAACTTGCCAACTTCACGCGCTTTCTTGATAAGAATCAACAGATATTCTCAAAGACCGGCGGGTTACATGCTGCGCTATTGATAGACCCTGAAGGCGAGATCAAATATGCCAAAGAGGATGTTGGCCGACACAATGCGGTAGATAAGGTAATTGGCCAAGCGCTCATGGATGGACGCTTACCACTTAAAGATTGGACTATGGTGGTTTCAGGTCGCGTAGGTTATGAAATCGTCCAAAAGTGCGTAAGCGCTGGGGTCTCGGCGATGGTAGGCGTAAGCGCACCGACTTCACTTGCAATCGAGCTTGCCGATGAATTCGGCTTAACGCTCATCGCATTTGCCAGAAATGGCGTGGGAAAGAGATTTATCAGCCCGTTGCAGTAGGTGCAACCAAATGGTTGCGGTACTTAGGCTTAGGCAAATTAACATTCATTCATGTCGATTCAAATCATAGGCGCTGAATTAAATCGCCAAACCGAAGTTTTAAACGATAACGCGCTAGCTTTGATCGAGAAGTTACATAAACAGTTAAATCCTGAGCGGTTAAGACTTCTACAGGCTCGCAAGTTGAGAATTGAAGAGATTGCATCAGGTAAAGAACTAACATTTTTAGAAGAGACTAAATCGATTCGCGATGATCTAAGTTGGCAGGTTGCACCGCTTGCACCTGGATTGATTGATCGCAGAGTTGAGATTACGGGTCCGACCGAACGTAAAATGACGATTAACGCTCTAAATTCTGGGGCTAAGGTCTGGTTAGCTGATCAAGAGGATTCGACGACTCCTAATTGGGAGAATGTGGTGCAAGGCCAGATCAATTTAAATGATGCCATCCGTGGCACCATCGAATTTACAAATGAAGCTGGCAAGAAGTACCAGCTAAAGAGCGATGGACCGCTCGCAACTATCGTGATGCGTCCACGCGGATTACATCTACCTGAGAAACATATTTTGGTTGATGGTGAAGTGACCTCTGGTTCATTCGTGGACTTCGCACTTTTCATGGCAAATAGCGCAAAATTACAGATTGCAAATGGCTTGGGGCCTTACTTCTATTTGGCAAAGTTAGAGTCATATTTAGAGGCGCGCCTTTGGAATGAGGCCTTTTTAATCGCACAAGAACATATCGGAATTCCACGTGGAACTATCCGCGCAACAGTCTTAATTGAGACCTACCCCGCAGCATTTCAGATGGAGGAGATCCTCTATGAATTACGAGAGCATTGCGCTGGATTAAATGCGGGTCGTTGGGATTACATGTTTAGCGTAATCAAAACCCATCGCACTAGTGGACGCGACTTTGTGCTCCCAGAACGAAATTCTGTGACTATGACCGTTCCGTTTATGCGTGCATATACCGAGCTATTGGTAAAGAGTTGTCATAAGCGTGGGGCTTCTGCAATTGGTGGCATGGCTGCATTTATCCCAAGTTCAGACCCTGCAATAAATGAAGTTGCATTTGCAAAGGTGCAGGCAGATAAATCCCGTGAAGCTAATGATGGGTTTGATGGATCTTGGGTGGCACATCCAGGGATGGTCGAATTATGTAAGAGCGAATTCACCAAAGTTTTAGGAGAGCGGCCAAATCAGATTGACCGAAAGCGCGAAGAGGTTGAAGTCTCTGTTGCTGATTTATTGAATGTTAAAGCGACTCCAGGTGTGGTCTCTGAGGCGGGACTTCGAAATAACATCAGCGTTTCTATTCAATATCTGGAAAGTTGGCTACGAGGCGTTGGAGCAGTTGCAATCTTTAATTTAATGGAGGATGCCGCAACGGCCGAGATCTCTAGAAGCCAGATTTGGCAGTGGATTCATAACCAAATTTCGCTAGATGATGGCCGTCTTATTACCAAAGAATTGGTTCAGCAATTTACTGAAGAAGAGATAGCAAAACTTGGTGATTCGAAGCGTTACGAAGCAGCCAGAGAGACTTTTATTGCGTGCGCCATTAGCGATGAATATCTAGATTTCTTGACTTTGCCTGCCTATGAAAAGATGGCCTAAAGCCCTCGTTATCTAGCTATTTCTAGCTAATTCTGGATATTTCTGGCTAATTAAGGTGGCTACTTCCGCCCTTTGATAAATAGATTCGCAATCTCTTGTGCGGCGTTAGATACGGTGGGGGCAAGCGCCTTCAACTTCTCTTTTGAAGTATTGAAAGTTGGCAATGTGACATTCAAGTATGCAACGGTTCTACCTGCGCGATCTTTGACGGCAGCTGAGATACCGCACCACTCTTCACGATGCTCTTTATAATTAAAGGCAACTCCAGTTACGCGGGCTTCTAAAATCTCATTCTTCAATTGCAATGGCTTGGTGATGGTGTACCTAGTTAATGCTGGTAATTTCACTTTTAAGAATTGACCAAGTTCTTCATCGCTAAGAGTTGCCAGATATAACTTTCCAACTGA
>CAZYJU010000108.1:0-3157 GCA_964647945.1 uncultured Actinomycetes bacterium
CCGTTGATTACGAAAGTTCCGCGAGGTGTCATCAATGGGAAGTCGCCCATGAAAACAGTCTGTGATTTGATTTCACCAGTTTCGTTGTTCATGAATTCTGCAGTTACGAAAAGCGGAGCTGCGTAAGTCATATCGCGCTCTTTGCACTCGTCGACTGCATACTTTGCAGGTTCAAAGCGATGATCACGGAATGACAGTGACATCGAACCTTGGAAATCTTCGATTGGTGAGATCTCTTCGAAAATTTCTTCTAAACCTGATTGGGATGGTAGCTCTCCGCGAAGTGACTCTGGTGAACTCGCCATGCGCTGACGCCACTCTTCGTTACCAAGTAACCAATCAAAGCTCTCACGTTGTAGAGCAAGAAGGTTTGGTACCTCAAGTGGTTCAGAGATTTTGGCGAAAGAGATGCGGCGTGGAGCTGTCTTATTCTTTGACGCGGCCAAGTTATGTCCTTCCAAGACAATAAAGTTTTTTACGCACACACGACTAGTAGGCCGCCAGCCGCTATATGCCATGACCTAAGGTAAAAGTGTGAGGGAGCAGGATATCGGTGCTTGCTTTCCCTTGTCTAATCGGGTAAAAGCACCGAACCTGCTCCCTCGGGTGACCCGGCTGGGCCCACACGCCAGCCGAATTCAGTTCTTACATGCCGCTTTATATAGGAATTGCTTTTAGCGGATTTAAGCAGTTGGCCTAGCTGGCTTTGCGGCCAAAGTTGGCTTTGAAGGCTTTGCAGGAAGTGGTGCGATCGCCTTGATTGCTGCATCTCGAGCTGCCGTTGCCGCAGCAATCGCTGCCTTGCGTGCATTCACTGCTGCAGTCTTTGCCTCTGCTGTAGATGAAGCAGTTACCGCGCTCTGATATGCGCTCTTTGCTGCATCAACAGCGCTTTTGAAAGCTTCGTTTGCTGATTTGCGTGATGCTGCATTTGCCTTTGCCTTTGCAACATAGTCAGCCATTGCAGCTTTGTAAGCATCCATTGCTGCTTTTCCATCTGACTTCCACTTCTCAAGTGCTGCACGATATTCGCTAGTTTTTGCTGGCTTATTTGTGCCTTCTGCCATGGCAACGGTTGGCGAACTCAATAAAGCCACCGCTGCAATTACTGCAACTATTTTCTTCATTTCCATCTCCTTTTGCTGATTTATTCTCTCAAGAGTTAGTTCTCTTTCTGAAGAGAACCTTGCCATCTAAATATGTGAAAATTGTGTGAAATCCGATTTAACTCCATTGGAAGTAGACCCTAAGGCACCGATTAAGTAACTTTTACGCATGGCAAAAGGAAAGATTCTGGTTGTCGACGATGAGCCAGCTATTCGCGAATTAATCAGCGAAGTTTTGAAAATAGCTGATTACGATTTCAACACTGTTGATGATGGCGTAGAAGCGCTCAATATGATTCGCAAAGAAAAATATGATCTGATCATCCTTGATGTAAACCTGCCAAAACTTGATGGTTTTGCAGTCCTTGAGAAAGTCCGTGAAAGTGCCCCAACTCAACCAATAATCATGATCAGCGCTCGGACTGAAAAAGATGATGTGACTCATGGACTTAGACTCGGTGCGGACGATTACATCCGAAAACCTTTTAGTGTGGAAGAGCTACTTCTCCGGGTTGAGAATCGATTGCGCAGAGACTTGGCAGTTTCGACACAAAGCTATCAATGTGGCCCTCTAACTTTAAACGAAAGTAAGCATCTGGTTACTTTTATTGATAAGCCAATCGAACTATCACCTACTGAATTCAATCTTCTATTGGTGTTAATTCAAAGCCCAAATAGGGTATTTAGTAAAGAGAAGTTGCTCGATTTGGTTTGGGGTTTAGATTTTGAAACTAGCACCAATGTTGTCGATACCTATATCTCTTATTTGCGTAAAAAAATTCATAAAGATGGATTCGAGGGAATCAAAACTGTCCGTGGCGTAGGTTTTAAACTGGAGAGTTCATGAAACTGACTACTCGTCTAGCAATTGTGGTTACAGGAGTTTTGACGGTAATTTCCATAATCGCCGGCACGCAGTCAATTCTGGTAAATCGCAACGAGAAGTTAGCGACTTATAACTCAACTCTTAACAACCTAAGTGCGCAGTTAAACGCATCTATAGAAGATCCCGTTTCACTCGCGTTATTTGCTGCTGAAAATAGTCCAATACCGATGTCTTTGGTGTTTATTACAAATAACTCTGTAATGAGCTATCTATCAGAGGATGCGGGATCGAATTTTACTTTACCTAATAAGTCCAGTTACCAGAAAGGCTTATCTAAGCCGATTGAAAATGGTAATTTCTTGGTCAGATATTTCGAGATAAATGACTCTGAATATCTTGCTTACTTTTTATCCACTGAAACAGTCAATCAAGAGCTTCGTCGCACTTACCTACCAATAATAACTTTTAATTTTCTGCTCATTATTCTCGGTGGACTATTCGTGGCATTCATATTCCGAAGAGACAGCAAGTTAAATAGCGAAGCCAAGGCAATACAAGAATTTATTGGCGATGCATCTCATGAGTTAAAAACACCATTGACAATAATTCGTGGGTACTCAGAGCTTTTGGCTAAAGACCCAGCCTCGGTCCAAAAATATGCCGAAAGAATTAATGTTGAGTCAATACGAATGACCACATTAATTGATAATTTACTTAAAATCGCAGAGTTAGATGAGTTAGGTCAACAAGAAGTAATCTCAATAGATCTAGTCGAATATGTAGAATCTCAAATTGAAGACCTATTAGTAGTTCAGCCAAAGCGAAATGTTAAATTAATAGCTCAGCCTTCGACCATAAATGCCTCTATGGAGTTGGTGGACACGTTGATTTCAAACGTCATCAGCAATGCCAGAACGCACACCCCCGATACGGCTCCAATTCAGATAACAATTGCGGGGAAACAAATAATCATTGAAGACGGTGGTCCTGGTTTAACTTCAATTCCAGATAAACCCTTTCAAAGGTTTGATAAATCAAGATCCCGTGAAACCGGTGGCTCTGGACTTGGTATGAGTTTGATCCAGAAGAGCGCCAAGAAATTGGGTGCAAAGATAGATTTTGGTAAGAGTGAATTAGGTGGTTTGAAGGTAGAGATTAACTTCTAAAGTAAAAACCCCGCCCATTTCTGAGCGGGGTTTATTTCGACGTTGCTAGGGTGCAAGCC
>CAZYJU010000109.1:0-3136 GCA_964647945.1 uncultured Actinomycetes bacterium
CCAACTTCTTGGCGGATCTGACGTGCAGCTTCAATAAATGGTTGCGACTCAATGTCGCCAACAGTTCCGCCAATTTCTGTGATCACTAAATCAACATCTGGGCCATCAAATGCCAACATACGAGATTTGATCTCATTGGTGATGTGCGGAATAACTTGTACCGTCTCTCCAAGATACTCTCCACGACGTTCTCGCGATATCACTCGTGAATAAACTTGGCCAGTAGTCACATTGGCATCTCCCGATAATGAGCGATCCAAGAAACGCTCGTAATGACCGATATCTAAATCAGTCTCTGCTCCATCATCGGTAACGAAAACTTCGCCGTGTTGGAAGGGATTCATGGTGCCTGGATCCACATTTAGGTAGGGATCTAACTTCTGCATGGTGACCCGTAAGCCACGAGCCACCATTAAACGGCCAAGACTGGAGGCAGTTAAACCTTTTCCAAGACTTGAGGCGACTCCGCCAGTTACAAATAAGTGTTTAGTCACATGAGATTGGCTCATGGAAGACAAACTTATCACGCTTTTTAGCGTGACTCGGCCAATAGCTCCTCTGCGTGTTTGCGCGCTGAGATTGAATCTTCATGGCCTGCCAACATTCTGGCAATCTCTTCAACTCTCTCGTTCTTTGATAACTTCTTGATCTGACTTAGCGACACGGAACCGCTTTCATCCTTTGAAACTACAAAATGTGTATCACCCCATGCGGCTACTTGTGGCAAATGTGTAACAACGATGACTTGCGCAACTTTAGAGAGTGATTTAAGTCTTCGCCCCACTTCAATTGCAGCTTTACCTCCGACACCAGCATCTACCTCGTCGAAAATATAAGTTCCGATCTCCTCGTTCATGGCAATTACTACTTCTATAGCTAACGCGACCCTAGAAAGTTCTCCACCAGAGGCTCCTTTAGCAATGGAAACCAATGGTCCATCTTTATGTGTCTGTAAAAAGAAATTAACTTCATCAAATCCAAGTACGGTTAAATCCTGAAATGAATCACCGCTTTTAACTTCTACAATCAGATTAGTGCTCGGCATTGATAATGCATGAATTTCATCAGAGCCTCTCGCCGATAACTCCTTAGCAAATTTGGCTCGATGTTTAGATAAATCTTTGGCCTTTTCAATAGAAATCTTTTGTAGCCCCACTAACTCTTTCTCAAGCGCAAGAATCCGCTCGTCGCCTCCTTCGAGATCAGCAATCTCATTGTCTAAGTTAGTTGCTAATTCGATGAGCTCGTGGAGCGCTTGGTTGATATCGCTTGAGTTAGATTTGGAATGTCTCTTAATTAGTAAATTCAATTCAGCTTTACGGTTTTGTAGATAATCCAACCGTGCGGGATCTGCAGCTAAATCCGACAAATAACTGGATAAGCCAGCCGCAACATCCTGAATTTGAAAAAATAGATCATTTAATTGATCAGAGAGCACTGACAACGATTGATCTACCGTTGCCGCTTTTTCTAGCGCTTTTTTGGCTACGGACAATTGGCTTAAAACTCCAGCGTTCTCCTGGTCGGCGCCATCTAAAATTGCGCTGGCATGACCTGCAGTACTTGTTAGATCTTCAACTGAGGACAATCGACTGATTTCATCATTAATCTCTTGAAGTTCGCCTGCTCTTGGCTTGACTTTTTTTACAGCTTCAGCAAATTCTCGAAGAGCCTGCAATTTGGCATCTCGTTCTCTGCCCGCTTGTTTCATAGCCTTGATTCGCTTGGCAAGTTCATTGGCTTCGTTGAAACTACTTTGAAATTTTGAAATTATCGCATCGCTTTGTGCAAATAGATCCAAAAGCTCGAGATGCTTGGAGGCCTTGGTAAGAGTATGGCTGGCTGCTTGACCATGCACCATCACTAACTCTTCTGAGATCTCTTGTAGAGCGCTAGCGCTAACGCTTGCGCCACTTGCAATTGCCTTCGATTTACCATCTTTGGTAACGGTTCTAGTTAAAATCAATTCTCCAGCTTCAGATAAAACGCCATGATCTTCGAATCGTTCGACAAATTTATTGGGAATCGTAAAGGTTGCATTAGCAACGGCGCGCTCCTGGCCATGTCGCACTAGACCAGAGTCAGCTTTCCCGCCCAAAACCAGATTAAGTGCAGTTAGCACCATTGTTTTTCCAGCACCAGTTTCGCCGGTAATGACAGTCAAACCTGGTTCCAGAATCAAATTAGATTTTTCTATGACTCCAATGCCAGAGATGCTGACTTCGTTGAGGAATGGTCGTTCACTCACCGCGCCAACCTTCAATAGGTAATTTGAACTTCGCCACCAATCGATCGCTAAAACTTGTGGGCCTAACGTGGGCTAATTGAATGGTTTCAGTTGCGCGATTAACCAAAACTCGATCGCCCACTAACAAACCTTCGAATCTCAGGGCATCTGCCTTCACGATCCCATCTTCTGAAAGGATGTCGATTGCAATCTCAGAAGATGGCGGAATCACCAGCGGTCTAGTAAAGAGCGCATGGGCTGCAATCGGAGTTACCACCAACGCATCAGTCTGTGGCCAGATAATCGGACCACCAACAGAGAATGCGTAAGCAGTTGAACCAGTAGGTGTTGCCACGATTAACCCATCAGCCCACCAACTGCTGATTGGTCTACCGTCAATTTGTAAAAGTAATTCGATCATCGTGCCTTGTTCGCACTCAATAGTTACCTCATTTAACGCCCAACCACTGGCAACTTTCTTACCTGAGCGCTCAATTTGATATTCGAGAACTAGACGTGGTTCGACGCTATAACTCCTATTTTTGATCGCGGTAGCAATCTCTTCAAAGGTGCTCTTCTCAACTTCGGCCATGAAACCAACGCGCCCTAAATTGATGCCAAGAAGCGGCACATTTAATCTGCGGGCTATTACCGCACCGCGCAAGATTGTGCCATCGCCTCCCAGCACGATGACAATCTCAGCATCGGCATCTTCCACAAAATCAAAATCTGTAAGTAGTGATTTGATTTTGGTCTCTGCATCAATAGCTTCTTGGCGATTACGATTTACGACAAAGATCGCTTTGCGTCTGTTATTTGTCATTATTGAGGTCCAATCGCAATAGCTTTATCTAATTCTGCTTCATCTATCGCCTCTGCGCCACGACGTAGCCAGAGGAAATACTCAAC
>CAZYJU010000110.1:0-3135 GCA_964647945.1 uncultured Actinomycetes bacterium
GAAGGCGACATTGATGATGTTGTCGATCAAGCACAGGCAGAGGTTTACCAAGTCACCGAACGTCGCGCCTCCGAAGATTATGTACAACTCAACACACTTCTCGAAGAGACTTTCGATGAGATGGAACGTATCTCTAAAGGTGTTGGCCCAGAAGGCGTACTCTCAGGTTTCCGCGATCTAGATAAATTAACCAACGGTTTCCATCCAAGCAATATGATCGTTATCGCTGCGCGTCCTGCAGTCGGTAAATCAACGCTTGCGCTAGATATTGTTCGTAATGCCGCAATCCACGAGAAGAAGACCGCTGTGATCTTCTCACTTGAAATGTCGCGCTCTGAAATCACTATGCGTATGTTGTCTGCTGAAGCGCGCGTTGCACTTAACAGCATCCGAAGCGGTGCGTTAACTGATGACGAATGGGCTCGCTTAGCTCGTCGTATGGGCGAAATCAGCGATGCGCCGCTATTTATCGATGACTCCGCCAACCTCTCTATGATGGAGATTCGCGCAAAAGCCCGTCGTCTAAAACAGCGCCACGACCTTAAATTAATTGTGATCGACTACTTGCAGCTGATGTCATCCGGTAAAAAGGTAGAGAATCGCCAGCAAGAGGTCTCCGAATTCTCACGCCACTTAAAGTTGATGGCGAAAGAGTTAGATATTCCGGTAATCGCAATCTCACAGCTAAATCGTTCACCAGAACAGCGCGCTGACAAGAAACCGATGCTCTCTGACCTCCGCGAATCTGGCGCCATCGAACAGGATGCTGACATGGTGATCTTGTTACATCGCGAAGATTTATATGACAAACAGAATCGAAGCGGCGAAGCAGATCTATTTGTTGTCAAACACCGTAACGGTCCAACTCGCGATTTAATTGTCTCAGCACAACTTCACTTCTCAAGATTTGTCGATATGCCTTCACCAAATCAGAACTTTGGAAATACCGACTTTACTCAGGCACGATCTGCCGAATAGAGGTTGTCGCTTTAGTCGCAATATAAATTCCTGAGATCACCGCAGCTGCGCCAACCAATTGAATTGCATTAAAGGTCTCACTTAACCAGATCCAAGCAAAGATTCCAGCAAGTACCGGTTCTAACATTCCAATTACTGATGCAGATGATGCACTGGTCTTTGAGATACCAATTAAATTTGCAGTGTAAGGAATGATGGTGCCGACAATGATTACAAATAAAATCAACATCCAACCATCTGCCAAAGTTCCGGCTGCTTGGCCGCGTAGATCAATCTTTTCTGTGAAGATCTCAGTTGGATAAGTCCAAAGCGGCAAAGTAATCCACCAGAACAACATAGAAATTCCAAAACCATAGAGCATCAAGGTTTCTGTTGGTGCGCGCTTACTCCACTTCTCACCAAGCAAGAAGTAGGCAGTTAGCGCAAAGGCATCTAAGAATGCTGCGATCAAGCCAATCGCATCGAAGGTTAGCCCTTTCCAAACTTGAGCGATAAGCAGTAGTCCAGAGAATGCCAGGAAGACGGCGGTCCACATTGTGCGTGGGACATGTTGCTTTCGCACAAAACGAATCCAGAGCGCGATCCAAATTGGCGCGGTAAATTCGATGATTAGCCCAACCGAAACCGGCATTCGTAAGATCGCCACAAAATAGAAGTATTGAACGCCTGCATAACCCACGATTCCGTAGACCAACATCTCAGGTAGCGCTTTGATATCAAAGCGCAGCGCACTTCGCTTGAAGATCAGCAGATAAATAAGGAAGAAAGCGAAGGCACCAGTCGATCTAACTTCAGCAAGGCGAAGCGGAGATAGCCCCGCCTCTAAAACTAATTTAGAGACGATGCCATTAACTGAGAATGCAAGCGCTGCCAGGAATAAAGCCAGAATTCCGGCGCGCTGCTTCATCAGAGCAGTCTATCTACTAATTACTAATTAGAAAGCTTTCTCAGGTAGTTCCATGATTGAACCATCGGTTGCCTCTGCGATCTTTCGCTCTGCAGTTAGATGTGGCAGCACTACATTTACGAAATGTTTCGCTGCTGCAACTTTACCGATATAGAAATCATCGCTTGCGTTTTCAGCTAACTTCGCAGATGCGATCTCAGCTTGGCGAAGCAATAGCCATCCGATGATTACATCGCCAGCTGCAAACAAACAACGTGTGGTGTTAAGTCCAACCTTATAAATCTCTTCCGGTTTTGCTTGACTTGCCATCGCATGTCCAACCAAAACTGTAACGATTCCTTGGAAATCACCAAGCGCTTTTAATAACTTGCCCTTCTCTTCGGCAAGTGCGCCACCTGATTCGCAGAAGTTCTTAATCTCCATTCCAAGTTGCATCAAAGTTGCGCCGTTATCGCGCACGATTTTGCGGAAGAAGAAATCAAGACCTTGAATCGCAGTGGTGCCTTCATACAAAGTATCGATCTTTGCATCACGGACGTACTGCTCTAGTGGCCAATCTTTGGTAAAACCAGATCCACCAAAGGTCTGCAAACTCTCGGTTCCGAGCAAGACCCAAGATTTTTCAGAGCCATAACCTTTAACAATCGGAAGTAAGAGATCATTTAACTTCTCTAACTCTTTTAACTTCGCTTCATCTTGTTCCATCAAAATCGCATCTTGGATTGTGGCGGTGTAAAGAACCAGCGCACGCATTCCCTCTGCATAAGCCTTCTGGGTAAGTAGCGAACGGCGCACATCTGGGTGGTGCATGATCGTCACACGTGGGCTGGCTTTATCCATCATCTTGGTTAGATCTGGGCCCTGTACGCGTGATTTAGCGTATGAGAGCGCATTTAGATAACCAGTTGATAGCGTTGAAATCGCTTTGGTTCCGACCATCATGCGCGCATATTCGATGATCTGGAACATCTGACGAATACCGTCATGAACTTCGCCAAGTAGGTAACCAACACATGGTTCCTTCTCGCCCATATTTAACTCTGCAGTTGCAGAGACATTAAGTCCCATCTTATGTTCTAACTTGGTTGCAAATACTCCATTGCGCTTTCCAAGTTCGCCGGTATCCCAATTGAAGTGGAACTTTGGAACGATAAATAATGAGAGACCTTTAGTGCCAACTGCGCCACCTTCTGGACGTGCAAGTACAAAGTGAATGATGTTCTCAGCTAAATCATGTTCGCCAGAAGTAA
>CAZYJU010000111.1:0-3109 GCA_964647945.1 uncultured Actinomycetes bacterium
GCGAGACCTCCTTACCTATGCTCTATCAGGGGTGCAGATTATCGGTTTCTGACATTCTCTTCCAATGCATTCCAGGCCAGCCGATTTCAATGCCAGTACCGACCAGTTTCGTTCGTTTACTCAAAAACAGAGAGGTGAATCCAATCACCTGAAGGGCGAGGCTCATTGTCATAGTTGGGATTCGGAAGCGATGATCTCCTATAGTGGCAATTGAGCTCATCCAATTAATTATTACAATAACTAGGGCAGTGCTGCCCCAGAATCTCTCGAAACCACCTGACTGCCATAGAAACCTATAGCCCCAGAAGAGAAAAAAGATGCCAGCAAATAACCAGAACCATGAGACCAACTTTCCCGTGTTCCCATAAACCATTTCGGTTCCTGCTTGCGTCATCACGGTTTGGTTAAGGGGATGATTCACCCGCCATGGGTTTCGCGCCATTGTTCCATTGGCAACGGGTCCGTACCAAGGCGACCAGAAATAAATAGATTTATTCCAAAAGAGCTTAACAGACTTGCTGGGGTTCTTGAGGTACCAGGAGATCACACACTTAACTTTCGCAGAATCGATTTCTGCGGCATTTCCGTCCACCTCTGGACAGGTGACGCCTCTTACCTTTGAGCTGTAGCCCCCAGTTGCATCATCTCCCGCACCAATATTCATAGTTACACCTAAATTAGTTGAAATTGCCATGAAACCCATGGCTTGAGAATTCCGGTACACCATTAATCCAGGGCCAATGAGGGTAATGACTAACCCGAAAGTAACAAATGCGATAGCACTTTTGATGGAGAATTTTGCCAAACCCCACATTACTATTGCGACAAGCGCAACAATAGAGAGCCTCGGTTGCATCAGCGTAGCTAGTGCAAAACTTACAACAGCTATTAAGGAATCTGATGCAATGATAGTTGATTTTTCAAGTCGAAAGAAACGCATCATTGAAGTGATAGAAATGAGAATCAACGAAGCAGTAGGTAGTTCATATCCTAAGGCAATAGTGTTTAAGGCAAGAGTGGGATTAAAAGTTAAGGCAAGTGCAATGGGAATTGAGAAGTTGACGAGTCGAGATCGACGAATTTCGTCAACGAAAAATGCGCATGCTAGGAAATAAAGGAGCGACTGCATCACTGCAACAAGAGCCAAGGTAGAGCCTTGACCAATGAACCCAAGAAGCCAAATCAGCAAGGGGTAACCCGCAGGCCAATAGTGCAAATTTGTTTCAGTGGAGAAGATGCCGTCTTTTAACAATCCGAGCCAAGATCGAAGATAATTCTCAGCATCTGCGCCATACCAGACATTTGCAGGAGCGTAATTCTGATTGAGTAATGTTCTTAAACCTACAGTCATGTCACCATTGCCAGAGGCGTACCAATCAAAACCCTGAATTCTTGCAATTATGGCGAGTTTGATGAGAAAAGCTGAGGCAGGAATTAAAAGCAGTTTATTGCGGAGCGAGTTGTTCCTTCTTTCATTCCGAACTTTAGGTTGCTTGGCCATATCATCATTCTACAAAATTAGATGGTATCGGTCGGAACATATGTAATTGAGTCTGGAAAAGTTGCTGATATCTCGAGGGCTTTATTAATCATTACACGTGTCTGTCGCACCGCGCTTTCTGTCAAAAGTGAGGTATCTTGCATCGCCTTTAGAAACTCAGGGGTAAATCCAAATCTCGAATCGGCTGACACTAGTTCTATTAAATTATTCGAGCCATGTTTGCGAAGATTCCCATGTGCTTCCAAAGAATATTTCTTAATTAGCAAATGTGCATCTTCCCGACCAATTCCATTCTTGACCGCTTCACTTAGCATCTTGGTTGTAGCAAGAAAAGGTAAATACTCATCAACCTCGTTTTGAATCATATCTCGCTGCAATACAAGCTCACGAATGATTCGAATCATTGTGTCTAAGATTGCATCAATTGCGTAGAGCGAATCAGGTAATGCGACTCTCCGAACCGCACTACAAGAAACATCGCCCTCATTCCATTGATTACCAACTAGTTCTTGAATCATCACGGCGTTACCTTTAAGTACCGCTGTCAGACCATTCACTCTCTCGCTAAGACGTGCATTAACCTTGTGTGGCATCGCTGAAGATCCCACTTGGTTTTTCGCAAAACCTTCAGTTACTAGTCCGTATCCAGACATGAGTCTTATGTTTATTGCAATATTTGACGGAGCCGATGCCAATTGTACTAATGCAGTCACTATTTCGTAATCAATAGAGCGTGGATAAATCTGAGAAGGTGCAATCAGAACTTCGTCAAATCCTAATTGGGTCGCAATTGATTCTTCTATTTTCGTGCTTGAGTCTTGAAAAAAATCCGCCAGATCCTGTGCAGTCCCAATCGGACCCTTAATTCCTCTCATTGGAAGCCGGTCACTTAGATTTTGTAGATTGCTGAAAGCAAACAGTAATTCCTCTATCCAAGTAGCTACTCGTCGTCCAACAGTTGTGAGTTGTGCGGGCACATTGTGTGTTCTGGCTACTAAGGGGATTTCAATATATTTCTCCGCAAAGTTGGCTAATTCCTTGAGTAGCGCTGCAGACTTCAACTGAACTATTTTTAGCGATGAAGAGAGTTGGAACAGTTCAACATTTTCAGTGAGATCTCGACTTGTCATTCCAATGTGGATTTTCTGATGTCCTGCTAGCGCATTGAACTCATCGATTCTCGCCTTAACATCATGCTTCGTGATTACTTCGCGAGCATCAATGCTTGCTAAATCAATAAATTCAGAATTTTTCTCGTAGTCCTCAATGACTCTTGGCAAAACTTCAAGACCAAGTGAATGTTGTGTCTTTAAAACCTGAATCCAAAGTCTTCGTTCAGCTTTGATCTTAAACTCTCGAGACCAGATCTCTTTCATAGCTGGTGATGCGTAGCGTTCGGAGAGGATGCTCATGAGTTAGAACTTTCTGCGGCCCAGGATGAATCAATCATCTCTTTTAACGTAGCGGTTGGTTTCCAACCAAGCTCTTGTTCAATTTTCTTCGTTGAGGCAATCAGTTTTGGTGAATCACCAGCGCGAGCTGGGGATTCCTGAGGATTAACATCTTTACCGAGTGTTTGAGAGATCTGATTCATCATCTCACGAACTG
>CAZYJU010000112.1:0-3077 GCA_964647945.1 uncultured Actinomycetes bacterium
ACTCCGACTTGATCGGCAAGATCCTGTCGAGAAAGCCCCAACGCAGATCGAGCCTCCTCGATGCGGTTATAAACCGGTTCTTCTGGATTTCGACTCATGCTACATAGCATATATGCTATGTAGCATTAATGCAACATCTTAAAAACGGGTTTTGAAAACTAATTTCCTAGATTCTTACAGCTACGTTGCTTCTTGGCGATGGCATCCTTCTTCTGTTGGTCACTTAGAAGTATTGGCGCGCCTGTGTTCGGGTTGATCAGAGCGGGATTGAATTGATAGTCAACAACTTCGCCTTGGGGGCTGACGGTTAAATAGCCAACCCCTGATTCAAGTCCCCCACCACTTGTGGCATAGAAGACGAAATTGCCTAGCGAGTAATCGACCAATTTAGAACCGTAACGAATTGCTGGCTGTTGGCGATGCGGATGGCTTCCGATCACTGCAGTTGCGCCCCATTCAAGCCACTTCATGGCATCTTCAACATCTCTATTCTGTGGGCAGAATTTCTCTTCGACTCCCCAATGTGTGTACACAATTACGACTTTTGCTTGGCGCGCTGCTGCCTTGATCGCAAGTTCGATTACCTGCGGATCCCATCCGTTAGTGGTACCTGCTTGTTCGCCGGTTGCAAGAGTTTCAACTCCGCTATTTATCTTCGCGATTCCAAGAAGTGCGACTTTGGTGCCACGCACATTAATAACTTTCGCAGTCCAAGCCTCGCGTCCACTATTTCCAGCTCCAATTACTTTCATGCCGCGATCTTCGACATTCTTGATCGTCTCGGTTAATCCCTCGCGCATGAAATCACCACCGTGGTTATTTCCAAGATTTACCACGTCTACTCCGGAGGTCTTCATCCAATCAAGTAGATATGGATTGCTATTGAAGGTGTACTTCTTCTCTTGTTTGATTTCGTGGGTAGTTACTGCGCTCTCTAGGTTTATCACTGAGATATCTGCATTTGTTAATAAATCTGAAACTCCTGCAAATGGATTGCCGCCACTATTTAGAAAATTAGAGATTTGATAGACGCCATGGGTATCGCCACCAAAAGCTATTGTGATGTTCTCTGCTGTTGGTGTGGGGCTTGGTTTTGGCTCATCTTCGGCTGCTTGGCTTGCGCACCCAGTTAAAAGCGCAGTAGCTAAAAGACCTGCGAGCGCTCTCTTCACATTGGTAATTGTAGACAATAAAAAAACCTCCGATTGCTCGGAGGTTTTTTATTTACTCTTTAAATCAAGAGCAACCTGAAGTTGATCCGCAACCTTCGCAGACATAGCAAGCGCCAGATGCACGCATCTTGACTCCGCAAGTCATACATAGTGGTGCATCAGATTTGACGCCTGAGATTTTTTCGAGAAGTTCAGTTGATGAACCGACTGAAGTAGCAGGTGAGCTCTCGATTTTGATCTCGACTGGCTTAGCAACTGCTGGAGCAACTGGTGCTACCGGTGCTGCTGCCACTTCTACGCCCTGTGCAATTGTTTGATTGATTGCATCAACATCTGGTGTGTATTCACCGGTTTCTAATGCGCGGGTGCGCTCTGAAGCGGTGTATAGACCCATTGCTGCACGATCTTCAAATGGTAGGTAATCAAGTGCGAGGCGACGGAAGATGTAATCAAGCATCGACTGCGCCATACGTACATCTGGATCATCAGTCATACCTGCTGGCTCAAAGCGCAAGTTCATGAACTTCTCTACGAATGTCTGTAGTGGAACTCCGTATTGAAGACCGATTGAGACTGCGATTGAGAATGCATCCATAACACCTGCAAGAGTTGAACCTTGCTTGCCCAGCTTTAAGAAGACTTCACCTAAGGTGCCATCGTTATATGCACCTGCAGTCATGTAACCCTCTGCTCCACCAACATTAAATGAAGTGGTGCGAGATGGACGTGACTTTGGAAGGCGCTTACGAACTGGAGTTGCGACTGCTTCTACTACTGCAGCTGCATCTTTCTTCTCAGCCTTTGCATCAGATAGTGGCTGGCCAACTTTGCAATTATCGCGATAGATCGCAATCGCCTTAAGTCCAAGCTTCCATCCTTGGAAGTAGACATCTTCTACCTCTTCGATGGTTGCATCTTCTGGCAAGTTAACGGTCTTTGAGATCGCGCCAGATAGGAATGGTTGGCATGCTGCCATCATTCGAACGTGGCCCATTGGAGCGATTGATCGCTTACCTAGTGCGCAGTCGAAGATGTCGTAGTGCTCTGTCTTGAGTCCTGGCGCATCGATTACATGGCCATTTGCAGCGATATATTCGACGATCGCTTCGATGGTCTCTTCGTTGTAACCGAGTTTACGTAGCGCCTGTGGGACTGTTTGATTGACGATCTGCATTGAGCCACCGCCAACTAGCTTCTTGAACTTAACCAATGAGAAATCAGGCTCGATACCAGTGGTATCGCAATCCATCATTAAACCGATAGTTCCGGTTGGTGCAAGCACTGAGATTTGGGCGTTGCGCCAGCCATTCTTCTCACCAATTGCAAGGCAATCATCCCAAGCCTTATTAGCAGCAGACCAAACATCTGCATCCATAGTGCTAAATGATTTAGCAGCAGATGATGCTGATGCATGCTTACGCATTACGCGAGCATGTGGTTGTGCATTACGTGCAAATCCATCATATGCGCCAACGATTCCAGCAAGTTCTGCTGAGCGCTTGTAGGTGATACCTGACATCAATGAGGTGATCGCACCAGCAAGTGCGCGGCCGCCATCTGAATCGTATGCAAGGCCTGATGCCATAAGAAGTGCACCAAGGTTTGCATAACCAATTCCAAGCTGACGATAACGCTTAGTGGTATCTCCGATTGCCTCAGTTGGGAAATCTGCGAAACAGATTGAGATATCCATTGCAGTAATGATCATCTCTGCAGCCTTTGAGAAGGTGCGTGAATCGAATGAACCATCTTGCTTAAGGAACTTCATCAAGTTAAGTGAAGCCAAGTTGCAAGATGAGTTATCAAGTGACATGTACTCAGAGCAAGGGTTTGATGCATTGATGCGACCGGTCTCTGGGTTTGTGTGCCAATCATTGATTGTGTCGTCATATTGAATTCCTGGAT
>CAZYJU010000113.1:0-3048 GCA_964647945.1 uncultured Actinomycetes bacterium
TAAGTAATTGGGCATAAGTAATGGTGCGAGTATCGCCAGGTTCACCTTCGAAGAAGAATGCAACTCGATCTCCTCGACCTTCATCTACATGTCGATCAAGGCAGTTGACTGATGCATTTAATTTTCCATCTACAAACCATTTGGCAAATGGAACTTGCCAATCTAAAACGGTATGCCAGCGCTTATCCCACTTTAGATATTCCGCTTTGGATTCCCAGAATGCTATTCGATCCCGATCCGCCAATTCATATTCATCAGATTTGATATTCGCCTGTGCTGCAAATTCGGGTGATGGCGCAAAGGTGCGATCTTCGCTTAAGAGATTCTCAACTTGATCCTGCGACATGAGAGTTGAGGCTACTAGTCGTGACTATCCACAGCAATGAAATTTCCAAAGAATTTTGTCGAGCGTTAGCGAATGATTCGGCACCGGTACTCAAATTGAACCCGAATGACAGAAATGAAGGAAAGGAGAATTCATGATTGCAGCGCTGCTGACGTTATTAATCAAGCTACTTAATACCCCATCAAATATCCAAGCGCTGGTCCAGCTACTTACCAAGATGTTGAAGTCGCTTGGCTAGATTGCGCATATTGAGCGCCAAAATCGCCGTTCCATACATAATTTATGGGGCGGCGATTTTCATTTGTGCCGTGTAAATGGTTGGATTAGCCGTAAGCCTGGCCCATCGTCGCGCCCGTGGTTTACATCAGATACCAGGAGCGAAAATGCCAATTGCAACCCCTGAAATTTATGCAGAGATGCTCGATCGCGCCAAGCAAGGCGCATTTGCTTATCCAGCTATCAACGTCTCATCGTCACAAACTTTGATCGCCGCACTTCGTGGTTTTGCCGAAGCGCAATCAGATGGAATCATCCAATTCTCTTGGGGTGGCGCAGAGTATGCATCTGGATCAACCGTCAAGAACGCAGTTGATGGCGCAGTAGCGCTCGCAGAATTCGCGCATGTAGTAGCAAAGAATTACAACGTAAATATCGCGTTACATACAGACCATTGCCCAGTTGAGAAATTAGATACCTTCATGCGCCCACTACTTGCAATCGGTGCAGAGCGAATCAAAGCTGGCCAGAAGCCACTTTTTAATTCACATATGTGGGATGGCTCAGCGGTAGATATGAATGAAAACATGAAGATTGCCGATGAATTAATTGATAAGTGCGCTGCAGCTAAGACCATACTTGAAATCGAAATCGGCGTAGTTGGCGGAGAAGAAGATGGCATCGAAGCAAAACATGATGCCAAGTTGTATTCGACTCCTGAAGATGCGCTGCACACCATCAAGACTCTTGGCTCTGGTCAACGTGGTCGCTACATGGTGGCTGCAACATTTGGAAATGTGCATGGCGTTTACAAACCAGGCAATGTAGTTCTACAACCAAAGATTTTGCAGACTCTGCAAGAAGCAGTCTCTAAAGAACTAGGTATGGCTGCAGGATCAAAGCCAATGGATTTGGTTTTCCACGGTGGTTCTGGCTCATTGCTCTCAGAAATCAGAGAAGCCCTTGATTATGGCGTTATCAAGATGAATATCGATACCGATACTCAATATGCGTTTACTCGCCCAGTAGTTGATCACATGATGAAGAACTATGACGGCGTATTAAAAATTGATGGCGAAGTAGGAAATAAGAAAACTTACGATCCACGTGCATGGGGCAAATCTGCTGAGGCGGGTATGGCAAATCGCGTAGTTGTCGCTTGCGAAGATCTTCGCTCAACCGGTACCTCACTAAATAGCAGTTCAAAGAAATAAGAAAGATCAAATGCCAGCGTTAGTACTCCTTGGTGCGCAATGGGGCGACGAAGGAAAAGGTAAAGCTACCGATTTATTGGGTGATCGCGTTGATTATGTAGTTCGCTATCAAGGTGGAAATAACGCCGGCCATACCGTAGTTATTGGTGATCAAAAGTATGCGCTGCATCTATTGCCATCCGGAATCCTTTCAAGCAATTGCGTTCCGGTAATTGGAAATGGTGTCGTAATTGATCCAGCAGTTCTATTGGAAGAGATCAAAGGCTTAAACGAACGTGGTATTGATACTTCAAAACTTGTGATTTCATTAAATGCACATCTAATCACGCCATACCATCGCACAATCGATAAAGTCACCGAACGCTTTTTGGGTAAAGCAAAGATCGGAACTACTGGTCGCGGAATCGGCCCTGCATATGCAGATAAGATCAATCGCATCGGTATTCGAGTTCAGGATCTATTTGATCCATCGATTCTGCGCCAAAAATTAGAGGCGGCGCTACGCGATAAGAATCAAGTTTTAATCAAAGTCTTTAATCGAAACGGTATCAACGTCGATGATGTACTTGCAGAATATTTAAATTACGCAGAGATTCTCCGCCCATATGTTGCAGATACAGCGCTACTGCTAAATAAGGCATTAGAAGCGGGGAAAACAGTGTTGCTCGAAGGTTCGCAAGGAACACTTCTAGATGTAGATCACGGAACTTATCCGTATGTAACCTCCTCAAATCCAACTGCTGGTGGCGCATGTACTGGTTCGGGTATTGGTCCGACCAAAATAGATCGCGTGATCGGAATTTTGAAAGCGTACACAACTCGTGTCGGAAGCGGTCCATTCCCAACAGAGTTATTCGATGAAGATGGTGAAGCGCTGAGAAGAATTGGCGGTGAAGTTGGTGTTACCACTGGCCGTAATCGTCGTTGTGGTTGGTTTGATGCGCCAATTGCCAGATATGCAACCCGTGTAAATGGTTTGACTGATTTCTTTTTAACTAAGTTAGATGTTTTAACTGGTTGGGAGAAGATCCCAGTATGTGTTGCATATGAAGTAGATGGAAAGCGGGTTGAGGAAGTTCCAGCTTCACAATCAGATTTCCATCATGCAAAACCTATCTACGAGTATGTAGATGGCTGGAAGGAAGATATCTCTAACTGCAAGAAGTTTGAAGAACTTCCAATTAATGCGCAGAAGTACGTTCAGTATTTAGAGAAGTTAAGCGGAGCACCGATGTCAGCAATTGGTGTTGGCCCTGGGCGAGATCAAACAAT
>CAZYJU010000114.1:0-3033 GCA_964647945.1 uncultured Actinomycetes bacterium
GTTACTGTTTACGGAACTTCACTAATTGCGATCTTTGGCGTGGCAGTTCAGACTGAAAAGGTTTTCTCATTGCCAGGTATGGGTTCGACCATCGCAGATTCAGCGCTATCTCAAGATGCCCCAGTGGTTTTGGGACTTGCCATCGTAGTTATTGGATTTGGCGCGGTTGTGAATTTAATCGTTGATTTAAGTTACGCCTTGATTGATCCCAGAATCAAAATTGACGATAAGGCGGTGCATTGATGGCTATCGAAGATCAAGCACCAGAATCACTTTCATACTGGCAAGATGTTCGAAAGCGATTCTTTAGTAACAAGATTTCAATTGTCGGACTTGTAATTCTCTCGTTTTTAATTTTGGTAGGAATTTTTGGCCCAATAATTAGTAATTGGAAGTACGACGAATTAGGTTCAGATATTTTGGCTGGTCCTGGCACCAATGGACATTGGCTAGGAACCGATGATCTAGGGCGCGATATCTTTACACGAGTTACTTTAGGTATTCGTTTATCTTTGACGGTCGCAGTGGTCGTCACAGCTATCTCCGTTTTCGTAGGCGTAACTCTGGGTGGAGTAGCGGGATTCTTTGGCGGTTGGGTCGATACTTTGATCAGCCGCTTTATTGATACCTGGCAAGTAATTCCATTCGTCTTGATTGGTTTTGCAATCATCACAGTATTTGGTTCTTCGTTCTGGGTGATTGTCGCTGCGCTGGTATTTACAGGTTGGTATTCAACAACTCGTCTATTCCGTGCATCGGTGATGCAGGTTAAATCATTGGAATACGTGGAAGCAGCGCGTGCAACTGGCGCAACCACTAAGCGCATAATCCTGCGCCACATTGGTCCAAATGCAATCCCACCGATTATCGTGGTTCTAGCTTTCTCAGTAGCTGGTGCGATTCTCAGCGAATCTATTTATGCATTCTTGGGCGTGGGCTTTCGCGAACCAACGCCATCACTAGGTGTGATGATCTCAAGTTCACGAAATTATCTAACCGATAAGCCATTTGTATTCTTCATCCCAGGTTCGATCTTGGTGATGTTGACGCTTTCAATTGTTTTAATTGGCGACGGTCTACGTGATGCACTTGATCCAAAGTTACGAGGCACCAAGTGAGCAAGCCACTTCTACATATTGATGATTTGCATGTTCACTTCAACACCAGCGATGGTGTTGTGCAGGCAATCAATGGTGCATCTTTAACTTTAAATCCTGGCGAAATTGTTGGGCTAGTTGGCGAATCTGGTTCTGGTAAATCAGTTACTGCGATGAGTATTTTGGGGTTGGTGCCAAAACCACCAGCGATCTATCCAAAGGGACAGATTTTTTGGAAGGGCATTGATTTACTTACGACTCCGGATGCGGAACTTCGCGAGATTCGCGGCGGCGAAATCTCAATGATCTTCCAGGATCCAATGACTTCGTTAAATCCGGTTTACACAATTGGCCATCAAATTTCAGAGATGATCCGTGTGCATGAGCGAATCTCAGCAAAAGCGGCCAAGGTTCGTTCGATTGAAATGTTGGATTTAGTTGGTGTGCCAAACCCTGCCCAACGTGTTGATGATTATCCGCATCAATTCTCAGGTGGCATGCGTCAGCGCGCAATGATTGCGATGGCGCTATCTTGTAATCCAGAGTTATTGATTGCTGACGAGCCAACCACTGCACTTGATGTAACCATCCAAGCTCAGATTTTGGAGATCCTTGAAAAATCTGCCCGTGAATTAAATGTGGCGGTGCTGCTAATTACTCACGACTTAGGTGTGGTCGCAGGTATCTGTGATCGCGTCGCAGTTATGTATGGCGGTCGTATAGTCGAAGAAGCGCCAGTTGATGATTTATATGAGCGCCCATTAATGCCATACACCTGGGGTTTAATGAAATCGATTCCGCAGATGGATGAGTTTTCAAATGATCCGCTCTACACAATTCCTGGTTCACCACCAGTGATGTCTAGGCCACCAAAAGGTTGCGCATTTGCTCCAAGATGCGAATTTGCAGTCGATAAATGCCATGCAGAAGTGCCAGCGTTCGAAGAGTTTGCACCTGGTCGCATGGTTCGCTGCCATAGAGTGAAAGAACCTAACTTTGTGCAGGTGCTCAAATGAGTACGCCACTTCTAAAAGTTTCTAATCTGGAAAAGAAATTTCCAATTCAACGCGGGCTACTAAAGCGCACGGTTGGTCAGATTCATGCAGTTGATGGAATTTCACTTGAGATTAATCCTGGTGAGACTTTAGGGCTGGTTGGAGAATCAGGTTGCGGCAAATCAACTACCGCACGTTTGATTCTGCGGTTACTTGATCCAACTGCTGGCGAGATCTATTTTGATGGCAAAGAGATTCATTCGATGTCTCGAGAAGAGATTCGAAAGATTCGTAAAGATATGCAGATCGTCTTTCAAGATCCATATGCATCCCTAAATCCGCGTATGACCGTGCGTCAGATCGTTGCTGAACCGTTGATTGTTCACGGAATGGCTGCTGATGATTTAGATCCACGCGTTGATGAGATGATTGAACTTTGCGGACTTTCCCGCGAATTCGGCAATCGCTATCCACATGAATTTTCTGGTGGACAGAGACAACGCGTCGGAATTGCACGTGCCTTGATAACTCAGCCAAAGTTAGTAGTTTTAGACGAACCAGTATCTGCGCTAGATGTTTCGGTTCAAGCACAGATTCTCAATCTGCTTGATGATCTCCGTAAACGTTTTGGATTTAGTTACCTATTTGTAGCCCACGATCTATCCGTGGTTTCGCATATCTCAACTCGAGTGGCAGTGATGTATCTGGGCAAGATTGTTGAGATCGGAACCCGTGAAGAGATTTTCCAGAGTCCAAAGCATCCATATACAAAGGCTTTGATATCTGCAGTCCCACTTGCCAATCCGAAACAGGAGCGAGTGCGTAAGAACTCTAGGATTGTGTTAACCGGCGATGTTCCAAGCCCTGCTAATCCGCCTAGTGGATGCAGATTCCGCACCCGTTGCTGGAAAGCCCAAGATATCTGCACATCAACAGAACCT
>CAZYJU010000115.1:0-2999 GCA_964647945.1 uncultured Actinomycetes bacterium
AAAACATCTTCCAAGGTCAATGGTTCGAAATAGAGTCGATCGCTAGTGTCATAATCGGTCGAAACTGTCTCTGGATTGCAATTAATCATCACGGTTTCAAACCCAGCATCTCTTAAAATAAACGACGCATGGACGCAGGAGTAATCGAATTCGATACCTTGGCCGATTCGATTTGGGCCAGAACCCAGAATGATTACAGCGGGCTTGGTTCTACTCTCTACTTCAGTCTCTTGTTCGTAGCTTGAATAGTGATACGGAGTAAAGGCCTCAAACTCGGCAGCACATGTATCGACTGTCTTATAGACCGGCCTGATATTTAAATGATGGCGCAAACTCCTTAAATCTTGGAGAGAGACTCCCCGGATAGTTGCTATCTGTTCGTCTGAAAATCCCAACTGCTTGGCTTTAAACAGCAATTCCTTAGAAAGTTCGCCTGGCTGTGATAATTCAGACGCTACTTGATTTATCAAATTTATCTGCTGCAAATACCAACGATCTATCTTGGTGGCGCTGAACACTGATTCGATATCTACGCCAGCCCAAAGTGCAAGTTGAACTTGTTGTAGTCGATACTCGGTTGGAATTCGCATCGAATCCAGCAACTGGCTGGTTGGAATCTCAGCTTTATTCGGTGGAAAAGTGAAGATCGCCTCTTTACGTTCTAGAGAGCGGAGCGCCTTTTGCAGCGCTTCTGGAAAAGATCTTCCTATTGCCATCGCCTCGCCAACAGATTTCATGGTGGTGGTCAATCTAGGATCTGCATCCGCAAATTTTTCAAAGGCGAATCTAGGTGCTTTAACCACAATGTAATCAAGGGTTGGTTCGAATGATGCCGGAGTAACTTTGGTAATGTCATTCTGAATCTCATCCAAGGTGTAACCAATGGCTAATTTTGTGGCGATTTTTGCGATAGGAAATCCAGTTGCTTTGGAAGCTAGCGCTGATGAACGAGATACTCGCGGATTCATCTCTATGACGATTATTCGACCATTATCAGGGTTTACGGCAAATTGGATATTGCATCCGCCGGTATCAACACCTACTTCACGGATGATATTGATAGCCAAATTTCTGAGTTTTTGATATTCAACATCGGTCAAAGTTAGCGCTGGTGCAACCGTAATAGAGTCCCCAGTATGTACACCCATTGGATCAAGGTTTTCGATTGAACAGACAATAACAACGTTATCTTTTCGATCACGCATAACCTCTAGTTCGTACTCTTTCCAACCAAGGATTGATTCTTCCAATAAAACTTCTGAAGTTGGACTATGGCGTAACCCAGCTCCAGCGATCAACTCAAGTTCTTCAGCATTGAATGCAACACCTGAACCCAAGCCACCCATTGTGAAAGAAGGCCTAACAACCACGGGATATTGCAGCGTCTTAACCGCCTCGAAACACTCTGGCATCGTGTGACAAATTATCGACTTAGCTGATTCTCCACCAACCTTTTCAACGATAGCCCTAAAGAGCTCTCTATTCTCACCACGTTGAATTGCTTCAACATCAGCCCCAATTAATTTGACGCCATGCTTCTGCAAAATCCCACGTTCGTGTAATCCCATTGCTGCATTTAACGCAGTCTGCCCACCCAGAGTTGCAAGCACGGCATCTGGACGTTCCTTTATTAAAATTTGCTCTATCGATTCTGGGGTTATTGGTTCGATGTAAGTAGCATCGGCAAACTCAGGGTCGGTCATGATTGTTGCAGGGTTGGAGTTAATTAAGATAACTCGGATACCCTCTGCTTTTAGCACTCTGCAAGCTTGAGTACCGGAATAATCAAATTCGCAAGCCTGGCCGATAACTATGGGGCCTGATCCAATTACTAATACGCTCTTGATTGCATTATCAATGGCCATGTGTAGCCACCTTTGAATTTCTCATCAGATCAATAAACCGATCAAAAAGATAACCAGCATCGTGCGGTCCAGCTGCCGCTTCAGGATGATATTGAACGCTAAAGGCCGGTTTATCAATAAGTCTTAAACCTTCTACCACTCCATCATTTAAACCAACATGTGTAACCTCACCTGAACCAAAGACTGTGGTGAAAACACCCTCGGTTGGCGCTTTCAGCGCAAAACCATGATTGTGTGCCGTGATCTCTACCTTTCCAGTTAACTTATCTAGTACTGGTTGGTTGATACCGCGATGGCCAAATTGCAGTTTATAAGTTTCGAAACCTAGGGCACGACCTAAAATCTGGTGACCAAAACAGATTCCGAATATTGGAACCTCTAAGAGAAGCAACTCCCGTACGGTATCTACCACTTGATCCATTGTTGAGGGATCTCCAGGTCCGTTTGAGAGAAAAACGCCATCTGGTTTTAGAGACATGATCTTCTCCGCGGAAGAATCGAAAGGTATCACCGTGACCCTGACGCCCTTCTGGGCTAAAGCTTTAGGTGTTGCTGCCTTTATTCCTAAGTCCAGAGCAACCACGTGAAATTGTTGATGTTCTGGATTTACCACATAATCTTCTTTAGTTGAAACATCTGAGGAGAGAAAACTTCCTGACATTTGATCGACTTTACGAACTTCGATCACCATTTCTTCGCGAGTCAGCTCTTCTCCGCTAAAAATACCGACGCGCATTGCACCTCGGTCACGAAGATGTCTGGTGAGCGCTCTAGTGTCTACACCTTTTATTCCAACAATTCCTTGTTTGATTAATTCCTCTTCTAAAGACGAGGAAGCGCGCCAATTACTAATTACTGGAGAAGGATTACGAACCACAAATCCAGCCACCCAAATTCGACTTGATTCGTTATCTTCAAGATTCCAACCAGTATTACCTATGTGTGGAGCTGTCATTACAACTACTTGCTTGTGATAAGACGGATCGGTGAGTGTTTCCTGGTAACCCGTCATGCCAGTTGCAAATACTGCTTCTCCGAAAGTGCGGCCGGTGGCGCCCCACGTTTCGCCATCAAATATCCGTCCATCATCCAACACCAAGAATGCTTTGCTCATCGCTCTGCCTTCCATGTTAA
>CAZYJU010000116.1:0-2977 GCA_964647945.1 uncultured Actinomycetes bacterium
GAAATTCGCTCACCTGCAGTTAGCAACATATCTAATTCGCGACCTTCGGGGATCGGGGTAATTTGATTTGCTAAATCGATAAGTTCATCGGTGGTATCGCCCATTGCAGAGACCACGACCACCACTTGATGGCCAGCTTTCTTGGTTGCGACGATTCGACTTGCGACCCGCTTCATCGATTCAGCATCAGCGACCGAGGAGCCACCATATTTCTGGACTATTAGACCCATGGGAGAAGTTTCCCCGCCTAATGAGGGGCTTTGCACCTTGGCTCGGGAATATCTCAAATAATGATACAAAGCGCTGTATCATTATATGAGATTAATCTATATTGCGACGCCCTTCAAAGGCGCGACCCAGAGTTACCTCATCTGCATATTCAAGATCGCCGCCAACTGGAAGCCCTGATGCCAATCGACTGACCTTGATACCCATCGGCTTAATCATGCGAGCTAAATAAGTCGCAGTCGCCTCGCCTTCAAGGTTTGGATCGGTTGCAAGTATTACCTCTTGAATATTTGAATCAGAAAGTCGCGCCATCAATTCACGAACGCGAAGTTGTTCGGGGCCAATACCGTCAATCGGAGAGATTGCGCCACCTAATACATGGTACTTGCCGCGAAATTCTCTAGTTCGTTCGATAGCAATTACATCTTTTGGCTCTTCGACAACGCATATATTTGAACCATCACGTCTTGGGTCCATGCAGATTTTGCACTTCATATCTTCTGAAACATTTCCGCATTCATCGCAGAATTTAACGCGCTCGCGAACAGTTCGAATCGCTTCTACCAACGCAGCTGCAACTTCGGAATCAGTCTGCAAGATGTGAAAGGCGATGCGCTGCGCGCTCTTTGGACCAATACCTGGCAAACGACCGAGTGCTTCAATTAAATCTTGAATTGCGCCTTCGTACATTAGTAACTCACATCTACTAATGTTGATAAATCAAAAGTAATCAATTTGAAGTGCAATTTAGTCACCATGATTTTCTACCTTAATTACTTCTGCACCAAGTTCTTGTGCAAGCAGCGCCACACCTGAAGGTCCATCAGGATCATCCATTGATTCGCCTTTTGAAGGCGCAGCTTTCTGTAATGGTGTTCCCTCAACTGATGGATCGATGATTGCTTCGATCTTTCGGTCAATTCCAACCACATCTATAAACGCCTGGCGTAAAATCTCATCAGAATTAGAACGTAGGAATGAATCTCGCGCACCAGCATTAACAATGCCGATTGTGATAGCTGATTCATCAATCGCGATTATCTGTGCGCTTGCGCTAAGCAAAGACCAAGTCAAACGACGCTTCTTTTTTACATCTTCAATCACATCTGGCCACAACCTTCGTAGCCCAGCTATATCGAAATTATTGTTCGTTGGGGCGCTAGATTTTTGCGCCGAAGGTTCTGCTTCAACCGACTTGCCTTTGGCGCTCTCCACTTTAGGCGGAACCTCTGCCTTGGCCTTCTCTGTCTTTGGTTCGGACATTACTGACGCACGACTTACAGGAACTGAGATCGACTCTGCACGCTCAAGCCTTTCGATACGTGCCAGCATTCCCGATTCAGATGTATCTCCAACTGGTAGCAACATTCGGGCGCAGATTAATTCCAGCATTAAACGTGGCGCAGTTGCACCGCGCATCTGAGTCAAACCTTCAGCAGCGATATCTGCAGCCCTTGATAATCCTGCACTACCAATATGTCTTGATTGAGAACGCATTCTCTCAAGTTGATCATCTGGAACTTCACGCAAAATTGCAGATGGGTTGGCATCACCAAGTGCATCCACAATCATCAAATCGCGAAGACGTTCTAGTAAATCTGTTGCAAATCTTCTTGGATCATGTCCACTCTCAATTACTCGATCAATAGTTCTAAACAATGTGCCACCATCGCGAGCTGCAAGCGCATCAATTGCATCATCTAAGAGTGCGTTATCTGTGAAACCTAATAACTGAATCGCAATCTCATAGGAAACTCCGTCAGATCCTGCACCTGCTAATAATTGCCCAAGTACCGAAAGCGCATCACGAACAGATCCACCAGATGCGCGCACAACTAAAGGAATTACTCCCTTGGCGACTTTCGCGCCTTCTGCTTTGCAAACTTTCTCTAAATGTTCACCAAGCACTCCTGGCGGAACCAATCTAAATGGATAGTGATGAGTACGCGAACGGATAGTCGCAATCAATTTATCTGGTTCGGTTGTCGCAAAGATAAAGATCACATGTGGTGGTGGCTCTTCAACTACTTTAAGTAAGGCGTTTGCAGCGCCTGGTCCAAGCTGATGCGCTTCGTCAATTATGTAAATTTTGTATCTGGAATTAACCGGCGCAAAGAATGCTTTATCTCTTAAATCACGTGCATCATCTACCAAACCATGTGTTGCGGCATCTAATTCAATTACATCTAGTGATCCAGGCCCGTTAGCTACTAAATCTTTGCAAGATTGGCATTCGCCACACGGAGTAGGAGTTGGGCCTTTTTCGCAATTTAAACTGCGCGCCATAATGCGAGCGCTGGATGTCTTTCCGCAGCCGCGTGGACCTGAGAATAAATAAGCATGATGTATGCGATTATTTGAAAGCGCATTCATTAGTGGTTCGGTTACTTGTTCTTGACCGATGACATCTGCGAATACGGATGGGCGATACTTGCGATATAAAGCAAGTGACATGTAATTACCTAACTTCCATCCGCTAATCGAGTCTCACTACTTGTCTTCATATAAGTCGTTTTTATATAAAGGACCCTCCGCACACCCGCCAGAGCACACCTACCCTTGCTGCATTCCTGCCCTGGGGGAGTTCAGCGCGATGTCGTCGCGCGGAGGATCTGGTCGGAATCATAGTTTGTACGCCATTAACATTGCACCTGCAAACGGGAGGATTCGCATAGCGGCCGAGTGCGCACGCTTGGAAAGCGTGTATAGGGAAACCTATCGAGGGTTCAAATCCCTCAACCTCCGCCAT
>CAZYJU010000117.1:0-2918 GCA_964647945.1 uncultured Actinomycetes bacterium
TTACCCAAATCGTCGGGCGCTTTTGCTTCGCAAATTTGAAGACTTGCTTTGAATATTGATTCGGAATGAAGACCGATCCACGTGAACATCTCTCATCAGGAATCTTCTCCGCACCCGAAATTGCTAAACCTTTAAAAAAGAATATTGCATTAGACAGTGATATTCCACTCTTGCTCTTACTGATTCCAGAGACAAACTTTTGGGGTTTAAAAATCCATGGATATGTTGGGGTTTCATCCTTGCCCGCACAAGCCTTCATTTCTATTCCAGTCTTTTGCTCAGGATCGCACAAACGCAACTTTCCAGAAACTGTATATATCCAAATACCTAGCTTTTTGCACCAATTAGGAAGTGACTCTTTTGAAATCGATTTGTCGTCCGCTAACTCAATTTTATTGAGATCTACTTCTTTGGATTCTTCAACCTTGATAATCTCATCATCCACTTCACTTAACTCCGTAGTTACAGAAGTTAATTCGCGAACACGTGGAATTTCTACAACTTCTTGATTATCAGCCCCATTTCCCGGTGAATCATTTTCTACTCCAGAATTGGAATCGCCTAGAGCACTAACAACTAAAGTGCGATATGGAGTTTCAAAATTCAACTGTCCTGCATAATTACCATTTACATCGGAAAACGAGACAAATATTTCGTGGGTATTGTTTGTATTAAGTGGAGTAATCGTAAATTCTTCACAATTGCCATTTACTTCCTCTACTGTTGGCAATGTGACCCAAATACCGCCATCTTCATCAAAATCTTCAAGATGACTGACCGAACTTTGTAGGAAACAGGATCTTTGCGTTGTATTCGTGTACTCTAAAATCTCCACATTTACATAAGCAATGTTCTCTCTAAAACTGGAATTGAATTTATACCTCTCTCCGAGTTCAAGCACATCCAATTCTGCTGGATCATGAATCACGGGTGGAAAATAAATATTTACTGGTGAACTTTCTAGGTATCGAACAAAGTCTTCCCCTCTTTGATACCACAATGAAACGTTTAGTTTAGGTAAATGGGCACTATCGCTACTCAAATTAATGGCGTTGGGAAGCTCCTCACAGCCTTCCTGATTTTGAATAACTTCCATATCCGACAAAGCGAATTCAATAATTCCGTCATTTTCCGGGGTGACAACCCATACTGGTTCTATGCCTTGATTATTATTGCTATCCAGATAACATCGTTTTCGAACTTGAATTGTGTGTTCATCATTCCATACAAAATATTCAATTCTTCCTCTTAATCTTTCGACAAAATCTAAATCAATATTTAGGTCACCTAATTCATGATCTAGATAAACTCTTATCGAACTATTGGTTTCACCATTTATCAAATTCTCAAAGAAAACTACCGGATAGATCTCCCCAATTACCAATGGGTCTCGATTCAACTGAATTGCAATTGTATGATCCTGATTGATATCAGGTATGAGTATTGGCAGCCCTTGATCAGTCCATAACTCTAAGTTCGAAATGTACTCACTTAAATCTGTATCTGACGTTTCATTGGCGATATGCAAACTCTCAATACGCCAACCTATTGAAGGAGCTAAAGTAATATAGATGTTATCACCATCATCAAATGTATTAGGTGCTTCCGAAATAGATTGACCGTTCACTTGAATGTTTATTTGACCTTGGCCGATTGCCTCATTTCCATTCACAGTGACAATGAGACTCCACTGTGAGATTGTCGGTGGAACAACGGGATCTGTTACATCACCACTGCCTGGATTATCCAAAGCATATTCAAAAATACCTTTGATAGTTACATTGTCATTTAAATTAAGAAAAGTAAATATTTTAGTTGCACTATCCCAAGTACCATTTATTGTTATGCTTCCAATTACGAGTCCATTTTCTTCAATAGGAATTACCTGCTCAAAGGTTGATTGAGTGATCGGTATTCCATTTACTTCAACGCTAACTAGCTTGCAATCAAGACCTTCACTTAATTGCACGGCAAAGTTTTGGCCAGAAGCAGCATTTACTGGAACATCAAAGGCATTCTCTTGGACATTAGTATTGGTACCAACTGCACTATCAGAGCAATTTCCTTGCATAACTTGATGCACTGCATAACTATCACTAGCGTTTACTGGCATTGATAATGAGTTGCTAAGAACTAAAGCTGACGACAGTGCGATTAGAAAACTGCGCAAATTCACTGAAGAAGATTAAATTCGGTGATTTAAAACCTACACATAGAACTAGTGTTTTCCCTAGCAGCACACAATTCCCTAGGGTTATTACGAGATAATAGTTCGGTGTCTATTGCGAACGTCATCCTTATAGATGATGATTCTTTTATTCGTTCATCACTATCTGCTGGACTTTCTGCATATGGAATTAATGTTGTAGGAGTTGTTGAGAATATTTCGAAAGCATTTGACCTACTTGATAAGAATGTTGTTGACGTTGTAGTTGTTGATCTTGATTTAGGGCCCGGTCCTAGTGGTGTTGAAATCTCGCATTACTTGCGAAAGCGTTTTCCTAAAATTGGACTGGTAATGCTAACGAGTTTCACAGAACTGCGAATTGCTAAACCGAATTCAATCTCTTTACCTAAAGGATGTAGATTCATTTCAAAGAGTAGTTTGAAGGACTTGGGTGAATTGGTGAATGTCATTCTTATTGCGAAAACAAGACCCATGGCAGCAGCGCCAAAAAACAAGAGTGAAACATCATTAACCGACACACAGCTAGAGGTTTTGAAGTTAGTCGCTGAGGGATTTTCTAGTTTTGAAATTGCAGAGCGCAGGGGGGTATCCCAGAAAGCGGTTGAAGGGATAATCTCAAAGATACACAATTCGCTAGATTTACCAAAAAGTAAATCAGTAAATATGAGAGTTCAATTAGCGAGAGCTTATTTCACTCTTTCTGGAAGAAAGCCTCCGAGTGCTTGAATCG
>CAZYJU010000118.1:0-2889 GCA_964647945.1 uncultured Actinomycetes bacterium
GGTCCTTCGGCTGCCCAACATGCAAGTAAAGAGATACTTGGTATCGCAGGTTCGTGTAAATGTAAAAGATCAAACTCGTTCTCCGCGATCCACTGTTTAACCTTTGTAAATGCTGCCGGACCAAATAAAACTCTCGCCACTGCTCCGTTATATGGAATCGAAATTGGTTTACCCGCATTAACAACCCACTCTGGTATATGGCTTCCTTCAGATTGGATCTCACCAACCGGAGCCAATACTGAAACTTTATGTCCTTTACCTACAAGGTAATCTCGCATATCTGAAATATGCGCTTGTACTCCACCTGGTGCATCCCAGCCATACGGACAGACGATTCCAATATTTAATGATTTTTCAATCATCAATCCAAATCCTCTGCAACATATGCCAATCGACTGGCGCTTTGACTATTTGCCTTTCAAAGAAATTCGCAGTCGACTGCACATCTTTATCTAATTTCTCAAAGAAGATTTTGATCCCGTTATCTGTGTAAGTTATGAAAGCGCCGACTAGATCAACCTCAGCCTTTGAAGCGATCACCGATGGCCCAGCCGGCATCTTGGCTCGCCCTTCAAAGAATTGAACTTCTACTCCGTTGGAACTTAAATCTCGATCTGCAACTAATGCGATGATGTATCCCTTTTTGGCTCGATCAATCAACGCCGGGATTGTGCGCATATCTGTTGAGAGAATCTCTAAACCGATTCCTTGGCGATAATTTAGAAAAGCTTGAAATAGTCGCTCTGGTTTCAATCGTTCGGCGACAGTAACGACTCGGTAACCTAAATTTAAAAAGTAAGCAGCTGCTAAATCCCAGTTACCTGCATGTGGTAGGGCAACTACTACCCCTTTACCTTGATCCAATGGATCGGTCAGAAAGTGGGAATCAACGAGTTCTACGCTTGCCGATATTTTCTTACTGTCCCAGTCCGGTAATCTAAAAGTTTCACACCAGTAACGCATATACGATCGCATCGCATCCTTAGTTAACTGTTCAAGATCTGAGCCCTTGAATTCGCTAACCTGAGCAAGATTCTGGCGTAACCGTTTTATACCTTTTCCGTCTTTTCGATAAACATAATCACCGATCGCATAGAAAAGTTTGTAAGCTAAATTCTCGGGAAGATACCGAACCAATCGCCAACCTAAAAGATAGGCGTATGCAATCACCGGGTCGCGCTCCAAACTAATTTCATTCTTTGGATCACAGTTAAAACCGATGTCAATAAAACTGTCCAAACACCTACCGCAAGTGCAATCTCTACACCCAAAAGATAAATTGCGCCGGACGCTCCCAGAATTAATAATCGTTCAGGACGCTCTGCAAAACCGCCAGTGCACTCGATTCCAAGACTCTCTGCCTTCGCTCTTGCATAGGGAACTAAAGAAGAAACAGCAGAGGTGATCATCGCAACTATAAATAGAGAGCTCTCTTGGGTATACAGATAGTAAGAGAGCGAGAGCAGCACCGCAGCATCGGCAACGCGATCAAGTGTTGAATCTAAGAAATTCCCCCACTTGCTTGGACCATGTTGTGAGATTCGGGCCATCGTTCCATCTAAAAGATCTGTAAGTAACGCTAACCCAATCACGATAAGTGCGGCCAATAATCGACCTGGCGCTAATAGCGTTACCGAACCAATAATTACCATTGAAGTTCCGGCAATTGTCATTGAATTAGGTGTCATGCCCATCTTTAAAAGCGCGCGACAGAAGGGCGTAATTACTTTGACCACAGATGGTTTTAGATGCGCACTTATCATTGGTACATCGTAGGCTTTGCAGTATGGAAAATGGCAAATCTTGGAGGCTTTATGGTCATCCAAGCGCAGCGACTCGCGCGCTTTCACAAGCTCTATCAGCGCCAGTCTCCACAGAAGTAGATTCAAAGCTAAGCGCCGCAATTTTTGCCATCAATGCAAGTAGCGGAATTGATCAAAATACAGTTGATCTCTGGCATGGCTTTGATGAATATCTGATGCCAAGAATCTTGGTGATTACAGGTTTTAATGAGGGACTACAAGATTTTGATGATGCAGTCTTATTGGCCAAGCGATTACTTGACGATGTCGCAACCCCTTTCCTGGTTCTTCATGACGATGACGGTGCGCCTTGTGCTTTAATAAATATAGAAACTATGCGCATCAACAATTATCGAGATGGTCAAGAATCAGATGCTGAACCAGAACATTTTGAACTATTACAAGATTTCCGTGAAGAATATTTGGCGCAGTTAGAAGCAGCTGGTGCTGATGGTTTTCAATCTGGAATCCTATTTCCTGCGATACCCGTTCTTGTAGATGATCCCGAATTTGAATTGGGAATCGATATCGTCAAACGATATTTGTCTGACTTACCAAGCTTCAGCTAAGGCAGCCCTGGTCTCACTAAGAAGTTGTGGGAGCACTTTTGTCTGGCCGATTATCGGCATGAAATTCGCATCGCCAGACCATCGCGGGACAACGTGTTGATGAATGTGCGCAGCAACACCGGCCCCGCTAATTGCTCCTTGATTCATACCTAAATTAAAACCCGCAGGCGAGCTAACTTTTCGAAGCGTCTTCATGGCATGAGCAGTTAAATCCGAGATCTCTTTTCGCTCTGTTTCAGTAAGTTCAGTCAAATCTGCGACATGTCTAAATGCACAGATCAAGAGATGCCCTGGGTTGTATGGATAAAGATTCATTACTACATACGCTTCTAGACCACGATGCACGATTAATCCTTCGACATCATCAAGAGTTGGGATCTTGCAGAATGGGCATTCGGTTTCGCTGCCAGGTATCGGGCGATTCTCGCCCCGGATGTAATTAAGTCGATGTGGCGCCCATAGTCTCTGCCAAGCATCTGGCATTCCCGCGCCACCTGTTAAATCGCTACTCAAATCGT
>CAZYJU010000119.1:0-2871 GCA_964647945.1 uncultured Actinomycetes bacterium
CTCTGCCAAGCATCTGGCATTCCCGCGCCACCTGTTAAATCGCTACTCAAATCGTTGCTCAAATCTCTGATTAAATCGTCGGAATTCTGATCTGACGATGACATTTAAACCTGCTTGCGCTCTTTGATTGTTTGCAAGATTTCATCAATGGCTTCTGAAATTGGTACGCCGTTTTTCTGTGAACCATCTCGGAATCTAAATGAAACTGCGCGATTTTTTTGATCCTCTTCTCCTGCAATTAGCATGAATGGAATCTTTTCAACCTGTGCATTGCGAACCTTTTTCTGCATGCGATCATCAGATAGATCAATCTCGGCTCGGATTCCTTCTGAACGCATCTGAGTGACAATCTCTTGAAGATATGGAGCAAAAGCGTCCGCTACCGGAATTGCCATCACTTGCACTGGTGCTAGCCATGGAGGAAAAGCGCCTGCATAGTGTTCGGTTAGGACACCAAAGAATCTTTCGATAGAACCGAAGAGCGCTCTATGAATCATCACTGGTCTTTGTCTTGAACCATCACTTGCTTGATATTCCATTTCAAATCGTTGAGGCAATTGGAAATCTACTTGGATAGTAGACATCTGCCAGGTCCGTCCGATTGCATCCTTGGCTTGAACAGAGATCTTTGGTCCGTAGAACGCTGCTCCTCCTGGATCTAATATCAACTCTAGATTCTGAGCTTCCGCAGCTTTCCGTAAAGTTTCAGTGGCAGCATCCCAATCTGAATCTGCACCTACATATTTCTCAGGATTCTTAGTTGAAAGCTCTAGATAGAAATCTTGTAAACCATAATCGCGAAGCAGATTAAGAACGAAGGTGAGCAAAGAATCAAGTTCGGCAGCCATCTGATCTTTAGTGCAGAAAATATGGGCGTCATCTTGAGTAAAACCTCGAGCGCGAGTTAATCCATGTACAACACCAGATTTTTCGTAACGATAAACAGTGCCGAACTCAAACGCACGAAGCGGAAGTTCGCGATATGAACGACCACGAGATTTGTAAATCAAAATATGCATCGGACAGTTCATTGGTTTCATGTAGTACTTCTGGCCCGGTTTTTTTAAGGTGCCATCTGCATGTAATTCTTCGTCCATGATCATCGGTGGGTACATACCCTCCGAATACCAATCCAAATGGCCCGAAACTTCAAATAACGTTGATTTCGTTAGATGCGGAGAATAAACAAATTGATATCCCTCTTCGATATGACGTTTACGCGAATAATCTTCCATCGCCATACGAACTACTCCACCTTTTGGATGGAAGACCGCTAGCCCCGAACCAATCTCATCTGGAAATGAAAAGAGATCTAATTCGCTACCTAAACGACGATGATCGCGTTTCTCAGCTTCGGCAAGTAAATCTAAATAAGCTTGTAGCTCTTCAGGTGATGGCCAAGCAGTTCCGTAGATTCGTTGCAACATCGGATTCTTCTCAGATCCACGCCAATATGCGGCGGCGGTGCGCATCAACTTAAAAGCAGGTATGTGTTTTGTAGACGGCAGATGTGGCCCACGACAGAGGTCAGACCAAACCGGTTGTCCATCTCGGCCAAGATTGTCGTAGATAGTTAATTCGGCGCCACCAACTTCTACGGATGATTCATCACCAGAATTCGCGGCATCACCTTTAATCCCGATTAATTCACACTTGTAAGGTTCGTGAGCTAACTCCTTTAGCGCATCACTTTCCGTGGTTACGCGTCTTTTAAATCTCTGACCCTCTTTGATGATCTTGCGCATCGCGCTCTCAAGTTTCTCAAGATCATCTGGAGTAAATGGTCGCTCGGGGTCAAAATCGTAATAAAAACCATCTTTGATTGGCGGCCCGATTCCGAGGCGAGTCTGAGCAAAAACTTGTTGCACCGCCTGCGCCATCACGTGTGCCGTTGAATGTCTTAGAACATTAAGGCCATCGGGCGAAGAAATGCTAATCCCTTCTACTGAATCTCCATCTTTTAAATCAGTCCAAAGATCGCGAAGTTCGCCATTAATTTTGCAGACCACAATCTCTTTTTGTTCAGCGAAAATATGGGTAGGCCTTTGATCGGCGGCGATGGTTCGCGCTTGGCCATCAACTTTCACGGAGATTTCAGACATGGCCTTAAGTCTACCCAATCACTGCTTGATTAAAGGCCTTTGAATTTCTTCATAAGTTCAATGATTTGTGAACTCTTCTCAGAGTCTTGCTTAAGCTGCCGACCTGAAATTTCACTGACTATTTGTGAATTTCGTAGCGATGTAAGGAGCAAGGCCGATTCAATTTTATCTAATTCATTAGACGAAATTCGGCGCACTTTAGCTAACCCTGCCTCTAATACCAGTGCGCGCACAACCCCGTTCAAGATGCCACTTGAAAGTGGTGATGTGATCCACTCACCGTTTAATTTGACCAGTAACGTGGCGATTAGAGTTTCCGAAACCTGTCCATCTTCAGTCAAAACGATCGCATCATCAAATCCGTTGGATTGAACCTCCGCTAACCATTCAAGATTTTCATATGGATATTGCTTGGTTCTAATTGAATAATCATCAGAACGGCGATCATGAATCGTTAAACGTGCTGGTTTAGTGGGCTCTGTATATTCAGAGTAAGTAAGCGAGAAGCCACCGGAGAAATCAAAATGCCACCTAAGTCTTCCTAATTCAAATGCGTGCTTTGCTATCTCCTCGTAGCTTGCCAGCGCGACTTCAGATTCACTTGGAATTTCAATTCCAAGGATCGCTGCGCTCTCTTTGGCTCGACAGTGATGTCTATGAAGTGCAAATACCTTCCCATCTTCGACTCTAATAGTTTCAAATAAACCATCGCCTTCTGGCCAGCCATCTGGCTTAATTTTCAAATCATTGCTCCTTAAATCTTTATGAA
>CAZYJU010000120.1:0-2833 GCA_964647945.1 uncultured Actinomycetes bacterium
TTATACTTCGACTCGATCCTTTAAAGACCCATCCAGAGAGGTGGGGAAGGTGGTTGTAAATGAATGAAGTCGATATGGCTCGCGCGCTTACGCGCATTGCCCACGAAATTCTCGAGCATAATCAAGGTTCAAGCAATCTATTAATCCTTGGAATCCCAACGGGCGGCGCACACCTTGCTAAACGAATTGCGCAATTAATCTCTAAAATTGAAGGCGTCCCGCTTGAAGCCGGCACGCTAGATGTCACGCTACATCGTGATGATCTTCGAATGCGCGCACCACGAGCATTGATGCCAACGTATATCCCATCTAACAGTTCTGCATCTATTAAAAATAGCGGGGTTGAAGGTCGAGATGTGGTGTTGATAGATGATGTGCTCTTCTCAGGTAGAACTATCCGAGCGGCCCTAGATGCGCTTGGCGAGTTAGGTAGACCCAAGACAGTCCAACTTGCAGTTTTGATAGATCGTGGCCATCGTGAACTACCGATTCGGGCCGACTACGTTGGTAAGAACATTCCAACCAATCACAGTCAATCTGTAAAAGTTCTCTTATCAGAAGTTGATGGCAGAGACGAGGTGATTCTCGGATGATTAAGCACCTACTCTCGATAGATGACCTAACTCGCGAAGATGCGATTTCTATTCTAGATACCGCTCAAGAATTGGCTCGCGTCTCAGATGCCCCAATGAAAAAACTGCCTACTCTTCGCGGCCGGACCATTGTCAATCTTTTTTATGAAGATTCAACGCGCACTCGAATCTCCTTCGAAGCCGCAGCTAAACGATTATCTGCCGATGTAATCAATTTCAGCGCAAAGGGGTCCTCGGTCTCTAAAGGTGAATCTCTAAAAGATACTGCGCTGACATTACAAGCGATGGGTGCAGATGCTGTGATCATCAGACATAGCGCATCTGGAGCAGCAAAGAGATTGGCAGATTCACAATGGACAAAAGGATCCGTAATCAACGCTGGCGATGGCACTCACGAACATCCAAGCCAAGCCCTTTTAGATTCTTTTACTATCAGGAAACATTTAGCTAAAGGATCAAATGATCTCTCGGGATTGAACGTGGCCATTGTTGGAGATGTTTTGCACTCTCGAGTAGCGAGATCCAACGTACTATTACTTACTAAGCTCGGCGCTAAAGTTCATTTGGTAGCTCCACCTACGCTTCTTCCAGTTGGCGTGGAAAATTGGCCAGTAACTATTAATTACTCAATCGAACAGGTACTTCCTAACATCGATGCTCTGATGATGTTGAGAATTCAATTAGAGCGGATGCAGGAATCCTTCTTCCCAAACGCCCGAGAGTATTCAAATTACTATGGTTTAAATAAGACAAGAGTTCAAATGATGAAACCTGGCGCGATAATCATGCACCCCGGCCCCATGAACCGAGGCTTAGAAATAACCGCTGATGCTGCCGATTCAGGTAGAAGCGTGATTGTCGAGCAAGTTACAAATGGTATTAATGTCCGAATGGCGATTCTTTATTTACTTTTAGCAGGTGAACAATGAGTTATTTGATTCTTAACATCAATCTAAATGGTGACACAGTTGATATCGCCGTCGAAGAGGGACGAGTTTCCAAAATTTCAACAAGTGGTTCAATTGTTGCTGATCAAAGCGCCAAAGTAATCGAGGCAAATAATTGCATTGCTCTTCAAGGGTTAGTGGATTTACATACTCATCTACGTGAACCAGGTAAGGAAGATTCAGAGACAATCGCGTCGGGTTCGCTTGCAGCTGCTAAAGGTGGGTTCACGGCCGTATCTGCTATGGCTAATACCTCACCGGTTGCCGATACTGCTGGCGTAGTTGAACAAGTATTTCGCCTTGGCCAAGAGGCAAATAATGCTGCAGTATTTCCAGTAGGTGCAGTCACTAAGAACCTTGCTGGCAAAGAGTTGGCAGATCTAGGAGCGATGGCAGATTCGATCGCCAACGTGCGCGTCTTTAGCGATGATGGGAATTGCGTTAGTGATGCCTTGGTTATGCGAAGAGCTCTAGAGTATGTCAAAAAGTTTGATGGAGTGATTGCGCAACATGCCCAAGAACCAACATTGACAAACGATGCGCAGATGAATGAAGGCTTTGTATCGTCTCAGTTGGGTTTAAAGGGATGGCCTGCAGTAGCTGAAGAGGCAATAATCGCTCGTGATGTATTGCTTGCAGAGCATGTCCAATCACGATTGCACATCTGCCATTTAACGACAGCTGGCGGTGTTGAGATCATTCGTTGGGCAAAGGCTCGGGGAATTCAAGTAACGGCAGAAGTTACTCCTCACCATCTTTTGCTTACTGATGAGTTGGCCAGAAGTTATGATCCGATTTTCAAGGTTAATCCACCGCTTCGTACGGAGCGAGATGTATTAGCACTTCGTGAAGGTTTAGCCGATGGAACCATTGATATTGTGGCAACTGATCACGCGCCTCATTCCGCAGAATATAAAGAGTGCGAGTGGCAACACGCGGCTTTTGGCATGATTGGACTAGAGACAGCGCTCTCGATTGTTTGGCAGACGATGGTAGAGAGCAAGTTACTAACTATTGCGGATTTGCAGCAACGGATGTCGACTAAGCCAGCAGAGATTGGTCGATACCGGGATCATGGTGCTGTGATTGCGGAAGGGGCACTCGCTAACTTAACGATTTTCGATCCAACCAAGAGCTGGAAAGTTGATCGAGATTTGGTTGGCTCTAAGAGTAAGAACACTCCATTTCACGGCATGGAATTTTCCGGAAGCGTCCTAGCGACATTCTTCAATGGCGAATTAACATGGAAGGCAGAGCGATGAGCAAAGCATTCTTGGTGTTGGATGATGGACG
>CAZYJU010000121.1:0-2798 GCA_964647945.1 uncultured Actinomycetes bacterium
ACTGCATGGCGATGGCTAAAGGTTCCGCGACGTGCATCTTGTCCTGCAATTCGAACTGGATGTCCTTCAAGTAGCAGCGAACCGTAGGTGATGATTTCGCCCATTCCCCAATCAATTGCGCCGTCCTTAACCATCTCAACGCGCTTTTGTAATTGTGGCAAAAGTTTTGGATGAACAGTAAATCCTTCTGGAACTGCAACTTGAGTCGCAGCAATCTTCTGAACAACATCTGCGCTAATTGCAGTCGGGTTATCTTGAGGTTCAGCGGTCTTTGGAATCTGCCAATTTGGCGATTCTGGTTCGACGTTATGAACCGCTGCATAAATAGCTTCGAGTTCTGCTTGGAACTGTTTAGAAATCTGTTCGTTCTCATCTGCAGTGATATCGCCACGACCAACTAGCGCCTCTGCATATAGCGCACGGGTGGTGCGCTTAGCGTCAATCAACTTATACATCTGTGGCTGAGTAAAGCTTGGCTCGTCACCTTCGTTGTGACCGCGGCGGCGGTAGCAAACTAGATCAATTACAACATCTTTATTGAATGCTTGGCGATATTCGAATGCCCAACGAGCCACGCGCACACAAGCCTCTGGATCATCACCATTTACATGGAAGACCGGGGCATTAATCATCTTGGCAATATCGGTTGCATAACGCGCAGTACGTGATGCGTGTGGCGAAGTTGTGAAACCGACTTGGTTATTAACTACAACGTGAACCGTGCCCCCGACGCGATAACCGCTTAGTTGACCCATCTGTAGGGTCTCCATGTTCACACCTTGGCCGGCGAATGATGCATCACCGTGTAGCAAGATCGGCATGACGCTAAATGCATTCTTCACATTTAATTTATCTTGCTTTGCACGGACAATTCCTTCGAGAACTGGATTAACTGCTTCCAAGTGCGATGGGTTTGCTGCCAAGTAGATCTTGGTGGTTGCACCAGATTTCGCGGTGAAGATTCCCTCGTTACCTAAGTGGTACTTAACATCTCCAGAACCTTGAACTTGATTCTCTTGGTAGTGACCTTCAAATTCTTGGAAAATCTGACCGTGTGGCTTGCCAGCGATATTTGCTAATACATTTAAGCGACCACGGTGCGGCATTCCGATGCACACTTCATCAAGTCCACGCTCTGCAGCGGCTGAAATCATCGCATCCAGAAGCGGAATTACTGATTCGCCACCTTCTAGTGAAAAGCGCTTCTGTCCTACGAACTTGGTCTGTAAGAAAGTTTCGAAAGCTTCTGCGCTATTTAATTTCTGCAATACATGGATCTGCTCATCTTTAGGAAGCTTTGGTGCGCCGACTTCCACCATCTGCTGGATCCATTCGCGCTCTGCCGGATTGTCGATGTACATATATTCGACACCGATAGTGCGGCAATATGAATTACGCAGAATTCCAAGAATCTCGCGCAACTTCATAAATGGCTTGCCACCAAATCCGCCAGTTGCAAAGGTGCGGTCTAGATCCCAAAGCGATAGCCCATGCGATCCAACATCTAAATCTGGGTGGGAGCGCATCACAAATTCCAGCGGATCCACATCCGCCATCAAATGTCCACTTACTCGATAAGCATTTATAAGTTCCAGAACCCGATCTGATTTATCAATCGCATTTGGATCAACTTCAACATCTTGAGCCCAACGAATTGGCACATAAGGAATGCGTAGCGCTTGGAAAACATGATCGTAGAAATCATCTGAAAGCAGCGATTCATGAATACGCTTTAGGAAATCACCAGATTGTGCACCTTGAATAATGCGGTGATCGTAAGTTGAAGTCAGCGTCACAACTTTGCTGATTCCTAATTTATTTAAAGTCTCTTCACTTGAACCTTGGAACTCAGCTGGATAATCCATCGCACCAACGCCGAGGATCAAACCTTGTCCCTGCACCAAGCGCGGAACTGAATGCACGGTTCCGATAGTTCCTGGGTTAGTTAAGGAAACGGTGGTTCCGGCAAAATCTTCAACAGTTAGCGCACCATTACGCGCCTTCTTAACGGTAGCTTCATAGGCTGCCCAAAACTGTGCGAAGTCCATCGCTTCGCAACCTTTAATTGATGGCACCAATAATTGGCGTGATCCATCCTCTTTCATCAAGTCGATTGCGATACCCAAATTGATATGTTCAGGATGTCCAACTGCAGGCTTGCCCTCTAGATCAGTAAAGAAGGTATTCATCTCTGGCATCTGCTTGATAGCTTCGATCATCGCAAATGCAATCAAGTGAGTGAAAGAAACTTTGCCACCACGTGTGCGCTTTAAGTGATTGTTTATCACAATACGGTTATCAATTAATAACTTAGCTGGAATCGCACGAACACTTGTTGCAGTCGGAACAGATAATGAAGCTTCCATTGATTGCACAACGCGACCTGCAACACCACGAAGAGCTTCTACTCGCGCTGAACTTGGCGCAGCTACAACTGGAGCTGGCTTTACTTGCGGATCAGCAGGTGTCGGTGCAACCTTTCCACGATCTTTAAGAACATCTTGTTGCGTAACAGCTTGCGGAACTTGTACTGGCGCAGCAGGTGTAACTGGCGCTGGTGTTGCAACTGGCGCAACCGTTGGAGTTACTGCTGGCTTTGTAGCTGCCTTAGGTGTTGGTGGAACGCCACCTTTAGGTGCACCTGCGATTGGATTACCAACTGACCCATTTGCGTTATTTATAACTTGCTGTGGAACCCCTGCCACATTGCTAGTGATCATTTGCTTGGACAGAAAATATTCAACCCATGCAGGGTCAACAGAATTTGGATCTTTTTGATACGCCTCGAACATCTCGTC
>CAZYJU010000122.1:0-2772 GCA_964647945.1 uncultured Actinomycetes bacterium
GTTACCTGGTGCCAAGCCCGAACAAGATGGCTGGATTGAACGAAAATATAGAGTTGTTCAATTAAAAGAAAACTCGACTCTTTACGAGCGGGTCAATGCTGAGGAAGCTGGCATCGATTGGCACCAAGAGCATGGGGTGATTGATGCGACTCACGCCATTCATGGCGGTGGTTTTCCGCTTAAAACTAAGGATGGCACGCTTCACGGCGCGCTTTTAATTAGTGGATTGCCACAAGTTGATGATCATCTACTGGCAGTTGAGATTTTAAAAAAATATTTAAGTAATTAAATCTCTGACCAATTTTTTCCTTAGGGGTGATTTCTTACGTTCGAATACCTTGGGAAATCCGACAAACTGGCCTAAAGTAGCCCTTCACGCGGAGCGCTGGTGGTGCTCCAACAAGAAATGCGCGCCCGCGCGTTTTATTTAAAGGATGGATAAATGAAGTTAAACACTCTAGGTAAGCGCAGCGCAGCCGTACTCGCTGTTCTTGCACTGGCAGCTGGTGGCACAGTGGTTGCAGCTAATGCAGCAGCTCCTGCGTATATCGATTGCCAAAACTTTGCAGCTGGAGAGCCTGATCATATTGATCCAGCGCTAACATCAACTTTGGTTGGTGCAAACACTGCAACTATGTTGTTCGATGGTCTAACAGATACTGATGCAAACGGAAACCTTTACGGTGAAGTTGCATCAAAGTGGACCACTAAAGATGGCGCGAAGACTTGGGTATTTACCCTTAAGAAGGGCCTTAAGTTCTCAAATGGCGAAGCAGTTCTTCCTTCATCATTCGTAAATGGATGGAAGCGCGCGCTAGATTCCAAGCTTGCCTCAGAAGTTGCTTATCATGGTGACTTCATTCTTGGAATGAATGAATATTCAACTGGCAAGGGCGCATTCCCTTCATCATCAGTTGTGGCTGATGACAAGGCAATGACCTTGACCGTAAAGATGGTTAACCCAACTGCAGATTGGCCAGCGATTGTTAGCCACTCAGTATTCTCACCAATTCCAACCACCATGGTTGGCGCTGGCGATAAGGTCGAAGAAGACGGAACCAAGCTTGTTGGTAACGGTCCATTTATGTTGGACAAGGCAATCACAAAGCGCGCAGGTGGCGAAGTTGTGATCGTTCCAAATCCAAATTACGGTGGAAAGACCCCAACACTTTCAAAGGTAACTTTCAAGATCTTCTCTGACACCAATGCTGCATACAATGCATTTGCATCAGGTCAGTGCGATAACGGCCCAATTCCAGCTGGTCGTTACACCGAACTTCTTGGTAAGTGGGGAACAAAGGGCGTTAAGACTGTTCTTGGAACAGATTACTGGGGCTTCAATTGGGAAGATCCTGTAGTTGGTGGAACAAAGAACAAGTTACTCCGCTCTGCAATTGCAAAGGCAATTGATAAGAACCAGATCTCTGAAGTTATCTATCAGGGTGTACGCAAGCCAGCATCAGGTCTATTGCCTCCAGGAATTCCTGGTTACAAGCCTGGTCAAGGCCTAACAAGTGGTCGCGATCTAGCTGGCGCAAAGGCTGACTTCAAGAAGTGGACCACTCTTGGAAACAAGATCACATCACCAATTCGCCTTTCATACAATGATGGCGCAGGTTGGGACAAGGTTGCATCAATCATTATTGCAAACCTTAAGGATGTCGGAATTCCTGCGAAGTTAGATCCATTCCCAGCGGACGGAACTTACTTCTCAAAGATGCGTTCAGGTAAGGGACAGATCATCCGTGCAGGTTGGTTTGCTGATTACCCAATCGCGGATAACTTCTTGTATCCATTGCTTCACTCAAAGTCAATCGATGGAGACAACCTAGAGCGTTACAACAGCCCAGCATTTGATGCGCTTGTTGATTCTGCTCGTGCAACCACAAATAAGTCATTCTCACAGAGCCAGTACCGTCGTGCTGAGGCTTATGCGTTAAAGACTGACGTTGTAATGGTTCCAACCGTAAACCGCGGTGTGGCTGTGGTACTTGCTGCAAGTACTTCAACCTTCCCAATCACTCCACTTGGAATGGTTGTTTACGATCAAATCGTGAAGAGCTAATTAGTACTTCCTAATTAGTCCAAACCTTGATGGTGAGGGGCTCTCGAAAGGGGGCTCCTCACTTCGATTTGTCTGCACTATTTATTTTGAATTTTAATTTCCATAATTTCTAAGCAACCAGAACGAGAGAGATGTTTACTTACACAATCAAGCGTTTGCTACAGAGCTTGTTAGTTGTTTGGGCAGCTGCGACTTTGATGTTCGCGCTCTTCTTCATCATTCCCGGAGATCCGATTTCGCTTAAGAGCGGCGAGAAATCTTTGCCGCCTGAGATCTTGGCGAACATCGAAAAGAAATATGGTTTAGATAAACCGGTCTATGTTCAGTATTTCCGATTCTGGGGCAATTTGTTCCGCGGAGACCTTGGTTATTCATATAAGAACGACAAGTCAGTTAACACTATTTTGAGTGATGGCTTATCGACTAGCGCTCGCTTGCTTTTCTGGGGCGCACTATTTCAATTAATTATTGCTTTGATTGTGGGTCTAACTAGCGCAATCAAACGTGGATCACTCGGTGATCGCATCGGCACTATTTTCACAGTTGGTATTCAAGGAATCCCAGTTTTCGTATCTGGTCTTTTGGCTCAGTATTTCTTCGGTGTATTGCCATTTCAATTAAATATCGAGTGGCTTAATTTCTTCAAACCTTGGCCACAGAGTTGGAACTTTGGCGTGATACCCGGTGATAGTTGGCGCGGAATAATT
>CAZYJU010000123.1:0-2741 GCA_964647945.1 uncultured Actinomycetes bacterium
CGTAAGATGTCAGCGACTTTGATTGCGATCGGTCCATCTAAATCAAAGACTCTTCGGGTCTCAGGTTCATCGCCTGCAGTTACATCATCACCGGTCATTAGTGCGATATTTTCAATTCCGTGAAGGGCTGCGCCCATGATGTCTGCCTGGACTGCCAAACGATTCTTATCGCGCTGCGCAATCTGCATAACTGGCTCTAAATCATGCTGTTTTATCGCGATTGCAACTGCCAAATTTGAGGCGTGCGCATGCGCTGCTGCATTATCCGTTGAATTAACCGCATCAAACCAAGGTCGTAAACGATCTGCAGCTTTAGCAACTTTCTCCATGCCACCACCATCGATTGATGGAAATTCGGCGGTGAACACCAATTCGTTGGTGTTTTCAAGGAGATGTTGGAGATTAGACATTATCTGCCCATCCCTTAGGAGTCTGCTTATCTCGCTTGGTGATTAAATTTAACCAAGACGAAGTTCCTTTAAGCCTCATATCAACTGGCGGACGAAGATCGTTGTAGTGATCTTTCCAAGCTTGTGGCAGATGCAAAGTCTCTTTGCGATCATATGCTTTGACCCAAATACATTGCATCTCAGGCTTTACTTCGCAATTACCGTTCTCTCGTACTCCGCCACAAGGACCGTTACGTAAAGTCTTTGGACAGGTCATCGGGCAGACCATGCCAGTTGAGTGCAGCACGCACTGTCCGCACATCTGGCAACCAAATACTGGTTTCTTTATCGCATCTTCGACAAGTGGTAGGAATTTCATACTGCAGCGCGTCGCTTTGCTAACAGCTCTTTTGCAACTTTAACTGCACTTGATGCATCCGCTGCATAACCATCTGCACCAACTACATCTGCATATTCTTGAGTAACAGGTGCGCCGCCGACCATTATGATTACTTGATCGCGAAGTCCTGCTTTGGTGATCTCGTGAATGTTGACTTTGAACATCGGCATGGTGGTAGTTAAGAAGGCAGACATGCCAACAATGTCAGGCTTATGTTCGTTGATTGCGGCAATGAACTTCTCAGGTGCGCACTGCACTCCGATATCAATCACGGTAAAGCCAGCGCCTTCCAACATGATGTTTACCAAGTTCTTGCCGATATCGTGCACATCGCCTTTTACGGTTCCCATCAGATAGGTACCAATGGTTTCAGCGCCGGTTTGGGCAAGGAGCGGGCGGAGCACATTTAAAGCGCCAGACATGGCTTTTCCAGAGATCAACATCTCGGGAACGAAGAAGTCGCCGCGCTCGAAGCGAGCACCAACCTCTTCTAGCGCCGGGATTAACGCATCAAAGAGAATTGATGACGGCGTCATGCCATCTGCGATTCCCTTGTTGGTTAGCTCGAGTACTGCTGGAGCATTTCCGACTAGAGTCTCATCAAATAGACCTTTGAGGATATCTTCGTGGCTCATGCTGCGCCTGCCTTTCCAGTTAGTTTACTTGCGACGTTCTGCTTCTTTAATTCCTTAATAATCAGTTCACCAAATTTATTTAAATCATCTTTGGAGATTCTGGCATCTGGGCCAGAGATTGAAATGGCAGCTACCACCAATCCAGTAGGACCAAATACTGGAGCAGCTACCGCTACCAAACCATCTTCAAGTTCGTTATCGATGATTGCGAAACCAGATTTACGAACTTTCTCCAGCTCTTTTGATAACTGTGCTCGAGAGGTAATGGTGCGGCTAGTTTTACCTTGTAGCGCACCACTTGGAATTTGCGCTGCTCCAAATGCAAGGAGCACTTTGCCTAGCGCTGAAGCATGATAGGGAACATGGCGTCCCACCCAATTGGTTGCACCCAAAAGGTATTGACCATCAACCTGATCAATCAATTTCAATTCGTTGTTGCCAGGTACTGCAAGATTTACGGATTCTGAAGTTTTTGCGGCCAAATTTTCTAGAACGGGGCGCATCTTATTTACAAGAGTTGAATCTTGATTTTGCGTCGAAGCAAAGCGCATCAAAACATCGCCACCTAAATATGCTCCATCACGATCTCGTCTTATTAGCCCTTGACGCTCCAGTGCACCGAGAATTCTGGAAGTTGTTGATTTAGGAAGTTTCAGTTCGCGCGCCAACTCTGAAAGTAGTGGCGGTTTTGGCGCGTTGATGATTGCAATTAAAAGTGAAGTCGCGCGATCTACTGCTTGTGTGCCAGTAAGCGCCATAAAAACCCCTCGGAATAATGTTCCGCCATATGGAACCCCTGTTCCATTATCTGAGCGTATTCTCTATGGTTGACTTAGGTCAAGAGCGAAAGGCGCGCAAAATGTTTATTAACAAAATGCCTCGATACGAGATTCTTTCGGAAGAATCGATGGCAACTTTAACGGCAGGCTGGAAGCGAATTGTCTCCGAGATCGGTATCGAATTTGCAAGTCCATGGGCCGTAGAAGTTTTAAAAGAGGCTGGCCAAGAGGTAAATGGTGAGAATGTTAAGTTCGATCCTGAATGGATTTTGAAACAAGTTGCGAAAGCGCCAAAAGAATTTGATTTAAGAGCTCGTAATCCAAAGCGAAATGTTCATATCGGCGGAGACTCCATGGTCTTTGGTGGCGTATATGGCCCACCATTCGTGCTTGAAGATGGAGTTCGTCGTGACGGAACATTTAGAGATTTCGAGAATTTCTGCAAGCTCGCGCAGAGTTTCGATTCTTTGGATTCGGTCGGCGGCGTTGTCGTAGAGCCAAATGACTTATCGCTTGATTCACGCCATTTAGATATGGT
>CAZYJU010000124.1:0-2711 GCA_964647945.1 uncultured Actinomycetes bacterium
GCTTCTTTGGTGTTGCGCTTTGCAGCTGCTCTACTTTTGCCTTCACCCAGCGCAGTTAAGTAAGGGTCAGGCTTTAGAAATAAGAAAATCAAGGTGGCGGCAAAAGTTAAGGTAACCGCTGAAATTAAATATGGCCCAACTAGCTCAGGTAAGTTAAACCTGAGAGCTAATTTTCCAGCCGGTTCCATCAGATTAGGCCCAGCTACTGCGCCAACCGTTGAGCCCCAAACGACATATGAAAGTTGCTTTGCTTTATGTTCGTCGCTTACCAAATCGATTGCGGCAAACCTTGCTTGATAAGCCGCGGCACTTGCAGATCCAACTAGAAATGATCCGATCAACATCAGATAAATATTTGAATTAATGCCACCTGCGATTGCAAAGAGCGAACCAATGACGCCGGCTGCATATCCTGTAGATAGCGCAACTCTTCTACCGCCCCTGCTTGTAAGACGAGCAAGTGGTAACGCTAATGCGGCTGCACCAAGCACAGATGCAGTCTGCGCCAAACCGGCTAAGGTTTCAGAATCAGTAATCTCTGCAACCAACAAAGAACCTGCCGCGACTGTACCGGCAGTGCCAACGCCAGCTCCGATTTGCGCGATCGAGAGCGTCTTTATGGTTTTTTGTTGCAGCCGTTGGTGCGAAGTCATTAACTTAATTTAACATCATTTGATTTGCGAGATCGCAGTTTTAATCATGTCTTGTATCAATTTCTCATCAACTTTCCAATCCACCGGAACTTGGAAAGTCTTCTTTAAGACTTTGTATTCGCTTAATCTGTTGGAAAACTTCTGCAATATTTTTGAATCAAACGGAGCCAGCAAGATGTGATTTGTTGCCGTTGAAAGGCCAAATATGTACTCATCTTTGTACTTAATCATGGGGTGATTCCAGGCGATTACTACCTCAGTTTTTGGATGCTTGCTCTGAATCGCCTTAATAATCTTTTTTATGGTTTTCTGTTTTTCTACAGATTCAGATTTCAGATAATCAGCTAATGTTGCAAAGCGCTTTGATGACTTCGAGCCTCTTGAATACATCACCAATGCATTTGCATGAGCCTGGCTAAAGCCATGTTCCTCTTTCAAAAATGCAATCTGTGCAGGGTATTTCCAATCAGCAATCTCGCGCATCAGCCCAAACCAATATTTCATTGGTTGGCCGTACTTCTGCTCTATCTTTGGAAAATAGGCTTCGCGATCTGAACTAGCAGGCACCCTCAGATAATATGACTACATGGCGGGTCAGCATGGCTAAAAACTCTCTGGCAGTTGATATCGGTGCCACTAAAGCTGCCATTGCAATCGTAAATAATGAATTGAAAATAATTGATCAGATTTCAGTGCCAACTGGCACAAAAGATGGAATTTGGGATGAAATTGCTCTTGCAACGCAGCAGCTGATTTCTAAAAACAATTTATCGATTGAAGCCATCGGTATTGGCTCTGCTGGTCCAATTGATGTGACGGCCGGAACTATCAGCCCTGTAAATATAACTTCTTGGCGCGATTTTCCAATTGTCGAAAAGTTTAGAGCTTTATTGAATGTACAGAGAATCGAACTCTGCGGAGATGCTATTGCGCTTACAATCGCAGAATCGAAAATTGGTGCAGGAAAAGGTATTTCAAATTTTCTGGGCATGGTGGTCTCAACCGGAATCGGTGGCGGGCTAGTTTTAAGTGGCGAAGTCTTTAAGGGACAGACTGGTAATGCTGGTTACTTTGGACATCATTCGATTAACTTTCAATCTGAAATATGCAGATGTGGGCGAAATGGTTGTGTCGAATATTTTGCTAGTGGTCCAAGCATGGTCAGAATTGCAAAGGAATTAGGTTGGTCGAATTCAGTTGAAAATTTCGAATCACTAGCCGCTGATGCTAAATCTGGAAATCAATTTGCGATCCAAAGCATTGATTCTGGCGCGCATGCCTTAGCTGTTGGAATCATCAATGTTTTAGCCGTCCTTGATATTGATACCGTAATTGTCGGCGGTGGAGTTACCAAAGCAGGTGCGATCTATTGGGATGCTCTAAAAAGCCACGTTTTCAATGAGGGCAAAAGAGTGGGATTTATCAAACAGGTAGACTTGCGCCGAAGCGAATTAAATGCAGATGCCGGACTAATCGGTGCGGCGCTACAAGTGATGGGAAGCAATTAAGCAGATGTCTGAAATTTCAGAGCGTCCTTGGGGTAAGTACGAAGTCCTCCAAGAATCTGCCACCCATAAAGTTAAATGTATTTGGGTGAATCCTGGAAAGCGCCTTTCATATCAACGCCATAAATTTCGCGCCGAGCATTGGTTTATTGTCACCGGCACTGGCGAAGTAACTATTGACGGCAAGGTAACTACATTTAAACCTGGTGACACTATTGAATTTGGAATCGGTGTGCTTCATAGAATCAGTAATACCGGTACGGAAGATGTGGTCTTTGTAGAGGTGCAGACTGGCACCTACTTCGGTGAGGACGACATCGAACGAGTTGAAGATGACTTTGGCAGATAGAAACTTAAGAGAGCGAGCCAATTAAATGGAAAACCTTAATTTAGCGATTGGCGCAGTCCTGCTTCTGGCAGCGATTTATATGATTCGTTCGCTTCGCGCACTGCATAACAAAATGGGCCGTCAAACTGAGCGTTTAGCGAAGGCGATTCAGAATCTAACTCAACAAGAGCGCGAAAATGCTAAACAGAGCACTCGCCAAATCGA
>CAZYJU010000125.1:0-1325 GCA_964647945.1 uncultured Actinomycetes bacterium
TTAGCTGGGATCCTCGCAACTATGTATGACCGTCGTGCAGTTCATAACCGAGAGGTTTTGCAGAGGATTGTTGAACAGTTCCCTGAGGATGTCTTCGAAACAATTATCGCCAAGACAATTCGCTTCTCAGAAAGCTCGGTTCAAGGCGAACCAATTACCCAGTACGCTAACAACTCTGGGGCCGCTAATTCATATCGAAGATTGGCCCGTGAATTAATTTCTCGAGGAGGAGCTAAATGAGTCGCCGCGCTTCACTACCAGGTGCCGACGAACTATTCCGTGCAAAACCTCTGGTCTCTGTACCAGATGTAGTTGCAACGGAAGATGCGGTGATGCCGATTGAAGCGGCGAAACCAAATAAGAAGCAATCTGGTGTTCGCACAACTCAGCGTCGTCGAAACACAACTGCTCGCAATCCATCCGGACGCGAAAAACACGACGAAAAGATAACTGTTTACTTATCACCAGATGAGCTTTTCGATCTCGATCAAGCCAGAATTTTGCTCCGTGGTGATTTAGGTTTAGCAGTTGATCGCGGAAGAATCGTCCGAGAATCTCTTGCAGTGATCATCTCTGATCTAGAAGCTAAAGGTGAGAATTCGATTTTGGCACGCAGATTGCGCGGTCTTTAGTCATTTAAGCTCTCATTTAAGCTCTAGGGTGCGCCAGTCGATATGACTCGCGCACCTTATCTATTGTTATCAAAGTGTAGATCTGTGTAGTTGTAACTGATGAATGCCCCAATAACTCTTGCACAACACGAATATCTGCGCCACCATCTAATAAATGAGTTGCATATGAGTGGCGAAAGACGTGGGGCGTTACCTTACTCTCTAAATTAGCTTTGCTAGCTGCTTGTTTAACAACTTCCCAAGCGCTAACTCGAGATAAACGACCACCGCGATTATTCAGAATCAAAGCATTCTCGTTGGTGCGCTTTACCAAATTCGGCCTAGTTCTAACCAGATAATCATCTATTGCTCCAACTGCAAAACTTCCAAGCGGCACTAACCGCTCTTTACCGCCTTTGCCACGAAGTTTCAGAACCTTGATCGTCTCCTTATCCACTTGGGCTTCGGAAATATCACTTAAATTAATACCTACTAGCTCGCTCACCCGAGCTCCGGTGCTATATAAAAGTTCCAAAATCAAATAATCGCGAAGTGAATTGGCATCTTTAGGGTTCTTAGAGCTTTCCAAAATTCTAGATACTTCATCGACTGTTAAGGCCTTTGGTAGGTGAATTCGCCTTGCAGTCTCAGGAAGTTGATCACAAGGATTGGGTTCGTTGAATTCGCGCTCCAAATAATTATGAAAACTCCTGA
>CAZYJU010000125.1:1425-2683 GCA_964647945.1 uncultured Actinomycetes bacterium
ATCCTGTTTAAGTGCGCCTTTCCAACCGAGGTTAGCGATAGCCACGGCGTATGGCAACGTCGCATTAGTAAGCGCATATGTTGAAGTAACCGGAACCGCTCCCGGCATATTCGCAACGCAATAGAAGACCGAGCTATGAACTTGATAGGTGGGTTCTGCGTGAGTAGTCGGTTTGGAATCTGCAAAACAACCACCTTGGTCGATTGCGATATCTACCAACACCGAACCTGATTTCATCTTCGAAACCAGATCATTGCTTACAAGTTTTGGAGCTTTTGCACCATGAATAAGAACCGCGCCAATAACCAGATCAGCCTCTGTAACTTCCTGTTCTATAGCGTGATCATTGGACATCAAGGTTTTAATAGTTCCGTTGTAAAGCGAATCAATGTGCTGCAAACGTGCAGCGCTTCGATCCAATATCGTCACATCCGCACCTAAACCTCGCGCCATTACTGCAGCATTTAGACCAGCGACACCGCCGCCGATAACCACAACTTTGCCAGGTCGAACACCAGGTACTCCACCTAATAGAACTCCTCGCCCACCGTTGGCCTTCTGCAACGCAGTCGCACCTACTTGGGTTGAAAGCCGGCCCGCGACCTCTGACATCGGTGCAAGCAACGGAAGTTGACCATTAACTTCAACTGTTTCATAAGCAATCGCAATATTCTTTGCCGCAATCAATGCATCGGTGCACTCTTTGGATGCAGCCAAATGTAAATAGGTAAAGAGAATCTGGCCTTCGCGCATAAGTGGGTATTCGGATGGCAGCGGTTCTTTAACTTTCATAACCATCTCGGCGCGCTGCCATACGTCTTTAGAACTTGGAACAATCTCTGCACCCTCGGACTGGAATTGCGAATCGCTAATCGCAGAACCTAAACCAGCGCCGGATTCGATCAATACTTGATGGCCATTTTTTACTAATTCTCGAACTCCAGCTGGAGTTAATGCGACTCGAAACTCTAAAGTCTTTATCTCTTTTGGAACGCCTATGATCATCGTTGACCTTTCATGCGCCTATTGTGATGGGAAATCCTCACTATTTAATCGCAGCTTTAATCAAACCTGCAAATAGAGGGTGTGGCCTGGTTGGCCTCGATTTAAATTCTGGATGCGCCTGAGTTCCGACATAGAAAGGATGTACCTCTCTCGGTAGTTCCACAAATTCAACTAAATCACGTTCAGTGTTCATTCCACTAAATACCATTCCAGAATTGGCAATCTGGTCACGATACTTATTGTTTACTTCGTA
>CAZYJU010000126.1:0-2673 GCA_964647945.1 uncultured Actinomycetes bacterium
ACCTTGGATAACTGCAGAAGTTAGCTGATCGCCAAGGTTCTTGATGTTATCTGAAACATCGTGAAGTAGACCTTGTGATGCACGGAAGTTTGTGCGCCATCCAGCCATCCAACCGAATACGTCATCAGGTGTTCCTTGTAGGTATTGAGAAATACCATTCTGGAATGGATCTGATTCCACTGCTTGCTGTGTAACTTTAATTCCAGTCTTCGCTGTGTAAGCATCATTAACTGCTTGTGCAATCTTGATACCTGATTCGCTGGTACCGCGAACTGTGAAGGTAACTGGATCTTCATTCTTGCTGCTGCAACCTGCAAGTAAACCTGCACCTGCTGCAAGGCCGACGCCACCAACTGCTGCGCCTTTTAGAACGGAACGTCGTGAAACGTCTTTTTCGTTCGTCATTGAACTTCCTTTTCTACTAGCTACGTCTAATTTCCTAGGTCGATTGAGTAAAACTAGTGAGGCGAAACTACGCCTGTTGAGGGGGTTTTTCTAGGGACTTTGCCCAGTTTTTCCAAGTTTTTTAGCGTGGAATGGTCAGTTTGGGGTGATTTCAAAGCGATTTAAGAAAGAGATTTAAGGTGGAGCATCAGCCCTTGCTCTGGGCGAAGCACTGCCATCTCAAGGCCGATTTTGGAGAGTTCGGCGCCAGTTGCAGTTACCTCTGGCCACCAACCCGGGAAACTCTTTTGCAGATAATCGTTGGCAGATAACTCTTCGACAACTTTAACTTTGTAGCGACGCTTTGGATCAAGTCCATGTAGGTGTGCAACTAAAGGTGCAAAACCTTCGGTAGTTGTAAGTTGCATGTAGGTAAAGAGCGCTTCTGACTTATCTTGCGCAATAGTTCCGTATAGATATCCATTGCCGACATCAGAACGAGCGATATTTCCTGAATGTAGAAGCGCGCGATTTGCTTTATAAAAATTAATGAAGCTCTTAAGTGTGGCAATTTCATGTTCAGTTGCTTCCAGAATGTTCCATTCAATTCCGGCATGGCCAAAGAGCGCATTTAAAACTCTAAATGAAATATCAGCGGTGCGATGTGTTTGGTGGCCATGTGTTGGACCAACGTGAGTTCCAAGTAGCTCTGGTGGAATTACCATCGCGCTCCAACGTTGAATACTCTGTCGCTCTAGTGGATCGTTTTGATCTGAAGTCCAGAACCGATCTGCATGTTCGATCATTCCTAAATCAACACGTCCACCGCCAGAGCTGCAACTTTCAATCTCTAAACCTGGATTGCGGCGTTTTAGTTCATCAAACATTTTATAAATTGCAAGAGTTTGATTATGTACAGCTGGGTGGCCATCGCTAATTGGATCTGAAATTGAACGATTGTGATCCCATTTGATGTAAGAAATCTTGCATGATTTCAAAACGGCATCAACTTGTTCTAATACATGGTTGAAAGCATCGGCTTTGGTTAAATCAATAACTTGTTGTCTGCGGCCGGTGATCGGCATGCGACCTGGTTCTTGTAACAACCAATCTGGATGCGCGCGATAAACATCGGAATCTAATTGGAGCATCTCGCCTTCAAACCAGAGGCCAAATTCCATGCCTTTTGAAGTAACTAGATCCGCAAGCGGTTTTAGCCCATTAGGCCAGACCTCTTTGCTGACCACCCAATCACCAAGACCTTGGCGATCATCACGGCGAGCACCGAACCAGCCGTCATCTAATACAACTCGTTCGACGCCAATCTCTGCTGCTTTATTTACAATCTTAGAAAGCTTTTCAAAGTTATGATCAAAATAAACTGCTTCCCACATATTTAAGGTAAGTGGTCGCGCCTTCTTTGGATGGTTATCGCGGGCGCGGATATGTGCATAGTGGCGATTAGTGATGCCATCTAAACCTTCTGCGGAATACGACGCAATAATCTTTGGTGATTTATAGCTTTCATCTTTAGCAAGAATAATTTCGCCAGGTAGCAATAATTCGCCAGCGCCAATTGAAATATTGTCATCAACTAACTTTTCAACGTGATGAATATTGTTGCCGCTCCAAGCAACTCCCATTGACCAAGCTTCGCCGTTTTGGAAATCGGTGCCTTTGTTTAGAGCAATTTGAGTAATGGTGTAATCGTGACCGCTGCGACCTTCGTAAATTTCGCGCGATGTAAGTCCATATGCGATATCTCGACGCTGTGCTTGGCGTTCTTTAGTCCAGCGACCAAAGAAATCTAATACTTGATTTGCTTGTTGCGGTAACGGCAGCCAGGTAAGTAGGTGTTCTAATTGATAATCACCATCTGCAATATTGGTAAGCGAACTTTTAATACTTAAAATTCCGTGGCTATCTAATTTATATTCAATGGTAATTGCAAGGCCCGCTAATTTATCTTCGAAATTTGCAGTTAATGAATCTTTAGTTGCTTGGTGCGAAGTTAAAATAAAATGATTTGATACAGATTTACCGCTTCGGTGGCCACGAAGGGCTGGATGTCCGCGCCAACCGCGACTATGTTCGCGTAACGCTAAATTGCGTGGATTTACATCTAAATCACCGTGCGCAACTGCGCGCTTGGTGATCTTTAAAGATTCATCAGTTACTTCAACTAACTCCGCACCCCAATGAGAGATCTCAATGGTCTCTTCCGCGAAGTTAAATACCAGCGAGGTGCCGCCGTTTTTTAGATGAATATGCACGCAGGCAGTTTAACTA
>CAZYJU010000127.1:0-2644 GCA_964647945.1 uncultured Actinomycetes bacterium
GCAGTTGTTAATGTATCTAAGCGCCTTGCAGATGCGGGGGTGGTGCTTCCTGCGGGATCAATAATCTTTAGCGGTTCTGCAACTTTAGGAATTAATATGCAGCCAGGCAAATATAAAGTTGCAATTACTGGCTTAGGCGAAGTGGAATTTGAAGCTAAATAGCTTTAATTGATTTTAGAAGTCTCGTCCTGAATCTTTGCAGATACAGTCTTCAACTTCTCAGCATATTCTTTAGCGTGATGGCCACAGAAAAGTAGCTCGCCGCCATTTAATAAAGTGGCGCGAACATAAGCCTGAGCGCCGCAGCGATCGCATCGATCTACAGCGCGTAGTGGGGTTTGCTCAAGAAGTACTTGGTCTGTCATCTTCATTACCCTCTCCGTCAGATGGCTTACGTTGTGGGAACAATGAAAGCATAAGTTTTATTTCCGCGCAGGGAAATTACGAAAAATTTATGGGTCAAATCACCTAGATTCTGATTTTTCTCTTGATTTCTCACTATTCAAGAAGATTTACGCTCATGAGGCGGCGCGCTTACGGGGCTACCTGCAAATAGTTCGCTATTTTTCGCCGTCGTGGCAGAAGAAGATCGCTCAGTAGAAGCCAGCTATACCGCGAAAGATCTTGCGGTACTAGAGGGCTTAGAAGCGGTCCGTAAACGCCCTGGTATGTACATCGGCTCCACCGATTCGCGTGGGTTGATGCATTGCCTCTGGGAAATTATCGATAACGCAGTTGATGAATCTTTAGCGGGCTACTGCAAGAACATCGAAATCAATCTTGAATCAGATGGATCGATTGAAGTGCATGATGATGGCCGAGGAATTCCGGTAGATAAAGAACCGAAGACTGGTTTGACTGGCGTCGAAGTTGTTATGACCAAACTTCACGCTGGTGGAAAATTTGGTAGCGGTTCATATGCCGCATCTGGTGGTTTGCATGGTGTTGGAGCATCAGTTGTTAATGCGCTCTCGTCACGACTTGATGTTGAGGTAGATCGCGGCGGCAAGATCCATTGGATGAGTTTCCAGCGCGGTACTGCCGGTGTTTTCGATGGCGATGGACCGAAAGCGCCATTCACTGCGCAATCAGGTTTAAGAGTGATTGGCAAAATTTCATCAAAGGTGACTGGAACTCGAGTTAAGTATTGGCCAGATCGCCAGATCTTTATGAAGGATGCCGAATTAGATATCGAAGATATTTATGCTCGCGCTCGCCAAACTTCATACTTGGTTCCAGGTTTGACGCTAATTGTTAACGATAAGCGAACCAAGAGCGGAAAATCTGAAAGCTTCTTCCATAAGGGTGGTATTTCAGAGTATTGCAGTTTCTTACAACCGGATGATCCGGTCGGAGATGTCATTCGCATTGGCGGCAGTGGTGCTTATGAAGAGACGGTTCCAGTTTTAGATGATCAAGGCCAGATGGTTTCAACCGATGTCCAAAGAGAGATGTCTGTAGATATCGCGCTCAAGTGGGGCAATGGTTATGACACCACGATGCGTTCGTTTGTAAACATAATTGCCACGCCAAAGGGCGGAACCCATGTACAAGGCTTTGAAAGATCCATCACCAAAGTAATTAATGATGCAGCACGTGCTGCCGGAATTTTGAAGAAGAATGAAGCCGACGTCATCAAAGACGATGTGCTCGAAGGTCTGACCACGGTGATTACAGTTCGAATGACCGAACCTCAATTTGAAGGGCAGACCAAAGAGGTTTTGGGTACCAATGCGGCAATCAAAATCGTCGGACAAGTTGTTGCAGATGGCTTGAAAGCCTTCTTTGGCACTACCAAGCGAATTGATAAAGCAAATGGCAAATTAGTTTTAGAGAAGATCGTAAATGCATCTCGCACCAGAATTGCAACCAGAACTCATAAAGAGTTGCAGCGTCGAAAGAACGCTCTCGAATCCTCATCGCTTCCGACCAAGCTTGCAGATTGCCGATCTGAGGATGTAAATCGCACCGAGCTATTTATGGTAGAGGGTGATTCCGCGCTCGGAACCACCAAGGCTGCACGTAATTCAGAGTTCCAAGCAATCCTGCCGCTACGCGGCAAGATTCTAAATGTCCAGAAAGCTTCGCTATCGCAGATGTTGGATGACAAGGAGTGTGCGTCCATCATTCAGGTAATTGGCGCGGGCTCTGGAAAATCATTCGAAATTGATGAAGCTCGATATGGTCGCATCATCATGATGTCAGATGCTGATGTTGATGGTTCACATATTCGTTGTCTTCTGTTGACCTTGCTTTATCGCTACATGCGCCCACTTATTGATGCAGGCCGTGTATTCGCAGCGATTCCACCGCTACATCGAATTGAGGTATTAGGTGGCGGCGGCAAAAAGGGTGAAATTCTTTACACCTATAGTGATGATGAGATGAAGAAGGTAACTGCGGATTTAAAGAAGCAAGGTAAGCGTTGGAAAGAACCAATTCAACGATACAAAGGCTTAGGCGAGATGGATGCAGATCAACTTCGTGAGACCACGATGGATCCCGAGCACAGAACTTTGCGCCGTGTAACCATTAAGGATGCTCAAGCCGCAGAGGCGATGTTTGAACTATTGATGGGCAACGAAGTTGGCCCGCGCAAAGACTTTATCGCAAGCGCTGATATTGACCGCGACCGAATCGACGC
>CAZYJU010000128.1:0-2630 GCA_964647945.1 uncultured Actinomycetes bacterium
TAATTAGACAAGGCATAACCACTCGCCAAATTTTGACCAAGCAAGCATTTGAAAATGCAATTACTGCATTGATGGCACTTGGCGGATCAACCAATGCAGTGCTGCATCTACTTGCAATTGCACACGAAGCTCGTGTTGATTTATCGCTTCATGACTTCCACAGAATTGGTTCAAAAGTTCCGTTACTTGGTGATTTAAAACCATTTGGAAAGTATGTAATGAGCGATGTCGACAAGATCGGTGGTATTCCGGTAGTGCTACGCGCATTGCTAGATGCTGGTTTATTACATGGAGATACTTTGACAGTTACTGGCAAGACCATGGCCGAGAATTTGGCAGAGATCAATCCGCCAGATCCTGATGGCGAAATCTTGCACGCTACCTCCAAACCACTTTCGACTGCAGTTGGCATCACCATTCTTGGTGGTTCACTTGCTCCTGATGGTGCAGTTTGTAAAACAGCTGGCATTGGTGTTGATGTATTTGAAGGCCCTGCAAAGGTTTTCGAACGTGAGTGGCAGGCAATGGAAGCGTTAGAAAGCGGAGATATTGTTGCGGGCGATGTTGTGGTGATCCGCTATGAAGGTCCAAAAGGCGGACCGGGTATGCGCGAGATGTTAATGATTACTGGCGCTATCAAAGGTGCTGGTCTTGGAAAATCTGTATTGCTAATTACAGATGGACGTTTCTCGGGCGGCACTACTGGATTGTGCGTTGGACATGTTGCACCAGAAGCAGTTGATGGCGGTCCAATTGCATTTATTCGAAATGGTGATCGAATCAAGATCGACACAATTAATCGCACATTGGATCTATTGGTCGATGAGAAGACATTGGCAGAACGTCGTAAAGACTTCGCACCAATTCCACATAAGTTCACGACCGGTGTATTAAGTAAATACAGCAAGTTAGTGGGTAGCGCTTCCAAAGGCGCAGTCTGCGACTGATTTAGAGCGGAAGCGCTCTTTTAGATTGGCTCAAATATTGAGATACGCATCTCATCCCTTGACGCACCTCTTTAGATAGGGGATTATTGGCGCATGCGTAAAGCGTTATCGATTTCAACTTCAGTAATTGTGGTGGTCATTCGATAGCGCGTGCCCGAAATTCGGAATACGCGCCCTCTGCAAAGTCAGAGGGTTTTTTAGTTTAACTAGACGATAGAGAAGATAGAGAAGATAGAAAGGAGTAAGCAGCAAGATGGGCGAGAAAATTACGGGAGCAAGTGCACTCGTCAAGTCATTAGAAGCAGCCGGCGTCGAAGTGATGTTTGGTCTTCCAGGCGGCGCGATCTTGCCGGCTTATGATCCAATCTACGATTCCAAGATTCGCCATATCTTGGTACGACATGAACAAGGCGCGGGCCATGCGGCTGAAGGTTATGCCCAAGTAACTGGTAAAGCTGGCGTTTGCATTGCAACTAGCGGACCAGGTGCAACTAACTTGGTAACTCCACTTGCAGATGCGGCGATGGATTCAGTTCCAGTTGTGGCAATCACCGGACAAGTTCCAGGTCCTGCAATCGGTACTGATGCATTCCAAGAGGCAGATATCCGCGGCATCACCATGCCATTTACCAAACATAATTTTCTAGTTACTGATCCAAGCGAGATCGCAAATGCAGTTGCACAGGCATTTCATATTGCGACCACCGGACGTCCTGGTCCGGTACTCGTTGATATTGCCAAAGATGCGCTGCAGGCAATGACTGAATTTAACTGGCCAAAAGAGATCAAGTTGGCGGGATATCGAATTCCAGGCGAACCTGATGCGCAATCAATCGCAGATGCCGCAAAGTTGATTTTAGAATCGAAGAAACCAGTCTTGTACGTCGGTGGCGGAATCATCAAATCCAATGCATCCAAAGAGTTGTATGAATTAGCAGAAGCAACTGGTGCTCCAGTTGTAACCACTTTGATGGCGCTTGGTGCATTCCCAGATTCACATCGTCAACATTTAGGTATGCCTGGAATGCATGGTTCAGTCTCTGCAGTTACGGCGCTACAAAAATCAGATCTATTAATTACATTAGGCGCTCGCTTTGATGATCGCGTAACTGGAAAACTTTCCAGCTTTGCACCTAAAGCTCGCGTGATTCATGTTGATATCGACCCCGCGGAATTGGGTAAGAATCGCAGCGTTGATGTCCCAATTAATGGTGATTTAAAGGCAGTTATCAAGGCGCTAATCCCAGCCGTAAAGAAATTAGGCAAACCAGATCTGATTGCTTGGTGGAGCGCACTTGATAAATTAAAAGCTACATATCCAGTCGGATATGACAAGCCAGCGGATGGATCTCTATCTCCACAATATGTCATCGAACGTATCGGTCAGATTTCCGGACCAGATTCAATTTATGCAGCAGGCGTAGGACAACATCAGATGTGGGCTTCGCAATTTATTAAGTATGAGAAGCCGAGAACTTGGTTAAATTCTGGTGGCGCAGGAACTATGGGATACGCAGTACCTGCAGCGATGGGTGCAAAAGTTGCAGCGCCTGATACCACGGTATGGGCAATCGATGGCGATGGTTGCTTCCAAATGACAAATCAGGAACTTGTTACCTGTGCTTTGAATAATATTCCAATCAAAGTTGCAATCATCAACAACGAATCACTTGGAATGGTCCG
>CAZYJU010000129.1:0-2618 GCA_964647945.1 uncultured Actinomycetes bacterium
AAAATCGTGCCGAGGTTCGAGAGTTAGATGCGATCTCACTTTGGGCTGCACTACCCCATTACGCAGCTGGAGCCCCTTCACCAAAGGCCACACTCGCTTTAATCGAAGAACTAAGTGAATGTTTAAAGATTAATCTACCTTTGGGAGACCTTGCAGAAGCTGCAAAGGCTTGGGAAATTGCAGTTACTCAATTAGCTGAAGAAGATTCTGAAATTAGCGAATACGTAAAGCAGCTAGAGGCAGATAAAGATGACACCGATTTTGAAGAAACAACTGGTGATGAGCTAGCTAAAGAATTTGAAAGATATTTACGCAAACAGAAAGATACGTGAAACTTTTAGAACTTAAACCCTAGAAAAGCATCCAAAACTTTGAGCAATTCTGATCTATTGCCACCACTTCCCTTGGTTGCAGCCCAACTATTGATGGCCGCTATAGCTGATGGGGTGTCTAAATCATTTGCGATAGACGAGGTAATCCTCTGGATCAAATCTTCAGTTTGCGGTATTTGATCGCCCTCTAATCTGATGCGTAGATTGGAAATTTCATTCTGTGCAATATCCGTTTCAGAGTGATTCCACATATAGTCATCGCGGTAATGACGTTTCAGAAGAGCCCAACGAATTGATGCCGGATCTACTCCTGATTCAATTAACTTCGATACAAAAACTAAGTTTCCCTTTGACTTACTCATCTTCTCGCCATCAAGACCAATCATTCCCGCATGAACATATGCAGTGGCTAACTCTTTTCCGGTGAGAGCTCGTATCTGCGATGCAGACATCTCATGGTGCGGGAATATCAAATCACTTCCACCACCCTGGATGTCGATTACGGTCTCCGAGTTTTCGTCTCGTTCTGCAAATTTCAAAGCAATGGCCGCACATTCAATATGCCAACCAGGGCGACCATCGCCAAATGGTGCTGGCCATGATGGCTCTGATGGACGTTTAGCAAGCCAGAGCAACGCATCTAAGGGATCTCGTTTACCAGAACGAGTTGGATCACCACCTCGTTCTGCAAATATTTTATGCATTTCATCGCGATTCAAATGGGATTCTGAACCGAATTGCTTGTCATGAGTGATCTCAAAGTAGAAATCATTCTCCACTCTGTAGACCCACCCGCGTTGATCCAGTTCTGTTATCGCATTGATCACATCTGGAATAGCAGCCACCGCTCCTTCATAGTAAGTTGGAGGAATTACTCGCAGCGCCTTCATATCAGATCTGAACAACTCTATTTGCGAATAAGCCAACTCTTCCCAATCGATTTGATCTCGATTTGCACGCTCAAGTAACGGGTCATCGATATCAGTAATATTCTGAATGTAATTTACATCAGAACCTAGTGCTTTCCAGTATCTAATCAAGATATCAAATGTCAGATAAGTTGCCGCGTGGCCCAGATGTGTAGCATCGTATGGGGTTATTCCACAAACGTATATTTGGTACTTTGCTTTTTTCGGGATCGTAACTAAAGATTGTTTTTTTGTAGAATAAACAGTTAGCGGTTTTAGAGGTAAATCAATTTTAGGTATTTCTACCGCTGGCCAACTATGCACACTGGGAGTATAACTTAGAAAAACATTAGAAGGGTGGCCACGGAATTGCAGGCCAATCAACTGGAGGCAATGGGAATTTATTCACCTTTAAGAGCTCATCTATTCTTTGATGCAGTGCAGAGATTTCCAAATCGGTAATCAAATGAGATAAATCGCATTCAAAATCTCGAAGTTGTGAAACCTCATCAGAGGTAAGCGGCATATCCGCAAATTGCCAAAGTACTGTTCGTAACTTGAATTCTTCATGGAAAGTAACTCCATGATCGCAACCGAAAACCTGACCATCTTTATAGAGCAAATGTCCAATCTTTCGATCTGTGTTGTTTATGACTGCATCTAGGAGGGCGATTTTTCGAAGCTCGGGAGAAGCTTCTAAATATCGCTCCCCAACATCTTCAACATCGTCGATCCATAATTGGACAGAGCCAAGACCGTATGGCCCGTCGCGAAGTAATGTGTGTGGTACACAATGAAGGCCAAGCGCCTCACTCACCTTGTATGCAGCTACTTCCCTTGAAGCCAAATTCCCATCTGGGAAATCCCAAAGCGGACGCTCTCCGGCAATTGGTTTATAAATGGCATTTAAATCCCCGATTTTGCAGAAGAGTGAAGCGTTCGATGCCGCAACCAATCTACCGACTACTTCAATAGGTTCGTTCTCTAACTTAGCGGCGATATCCATTAGCCCTCGGACAGAGATGTCCATCGCGATTTATCGGTAGACCGCAGAATGGACAAGGCATCCGCCCTGCGGCTACTACTCTTCGTGCCAAATGCACGAAGTTATTGGCAATATCTGGTGATAAATAGATTTTGAATAACGCGGGGCCTTCATCCTCATCAATTGATAATTCAGTTATTAATTCGTTTTCGCCATCGGTGATCTCTTGTAAGTCCAACTGAACTTGTTCGGTAGCAGGTAGCCAAACAATCCCAATGACGCCAATTTGGAATTCTGGAATCAAAGGCACTTGTAGATTCACAGCAATAATATTCTCGAAACGGTAATCAGCAGCTTTTAGCTCTCCAATTAACAAGGCCATTCGATCTGCAA
>CAZYJU010000130.1:0-1256 GCA_964647945.1 uncultured Actinomycetes bacterium
CAAGGGTCGTAACCCTTTCACCGGCGAGACCATTCAGATCAAGGCGAGCAAGAAGCCACGCTTCCTCCCTGCAAAGGCGCTTAAGGAAGTTATCTCTGGCGATCGCAAGCTAGGTCCAGCTCCAAAGCCAGCTGCAGCACCTGCACCTAAGGCTTCAAAGGCAGCTCCAAAGAAAGCCGCTAAGAAGGCAGCTCCAAAAAAGAGCGCTAAGAAGGCAGCTAAGAAGGCTAAGCCAGCGAAGAAGGCAAAGGCTAAGAAGCGCAAGTAATTTAAATAGATTAAAGGGCCACCTGCAGTACTGCGGTATTACAGGTGGCCCTTTGATTTTTCACAAATAGACTTATCACTATGAAGCCACCAAGAGGTAATCCACTTGGAAATAATCTTGGCTACAAAATCGGCACCAAAGTCATGATTCCAATCATGAACGCAATTACTAAGCGCCGCTGGTTAGATACCGAAAAAATTCCTAAGAGCGGGCCAGTTGTTTTTTACAGTAACCATGTCTCATATCTAGATGCGCTGGTGCTGGCACATATTCTCTACAAGAACGGTAGAGCAGTGCGTTTTATCGGCAAAGAGGCGGTCTTCAAATTGCCGATTATCGGTTGGGTCTTACATAAGGCTGAACAGATTCCGGTAAAACGTCAGAGCGATAGCGCAGCTGTTGCACTTGCAGATGCGATAGCTGCTTTGAAGATGGGCCATGCAGTTGGTATTTATCCCGAAGGAACATTGACTCGCGACCCTAAACTTTGGCCAATGACTGGAAAGACAGGCGCAGTTAGGTTGGCGCTAGCTGCAAATGCTCCACTGATTCCAATTGCACAATGGGGCGATCATTTAATTTGGCCACCATATTCCAAAGCGATTAAGCCTTTTCCAAGAAAAGTAGTCACGATGCAAGTCGGTGACCCCGTGGATATCTCTAAGTGGCAAGGTAAAGAAGATGATCCAATAGCTATGGAAGCGGCAACCATGCACATCATGAAAGAGTTAACTTTGATGGTTGAAAAATTGCGTGGCGAGAGCGCACCAGCAGAGATCTTTGATATTCGAAAGACAGATCTACCAAGAACAGGTAATTTCAGAAGAAAATCGAAAGAGCGATAGGGCTAGCGAGTAGCATAAGCAATCGAATTAAAGTTAAATCAAAGCCAAATCAAGGATAGAGGCAGAGGAGCGAATTTGAAGAAGGTTACGGTTATCTGCGGTGGCCGAAGCAGCGAACATGAGATTAGTTGTATCTCCGCCTC
>CAZYJU010000130.1:1356-2610 GCA_964647945.1 uncultured Actinomycetes bacterium
GCGATGGATAAACATTTTGCTAAAGAGATTTTTGCAAGCCATGGCATCAAAACTGCGCCCGGTGTTGCAATAAAAGAGGGCGACCCAATCAATGATTACGGTTTTGGTTACCCACTATTTGTGAAGCCTGCACGAGGAGGCTCATCCAGAGGAACCCATAAAGTAAAACGAGCTGAAGATTTGGCAAGTGCAGTTGCAGATGCCTTCAAATACGATCGAAAAGTAATGATCGAAAAGGCGATATTGGGACGCGAAGTCGAATGTGCAGTGCTAGAGCGTGATGGCCGCATCGAATCTTCAGTACCTGGTGAGATCAAAATAGATTCACGTTTTGAGTTCTATGATTTCGAAGCGAAGTATCTAGATGGCGCAACCACTGTCGAAGCTCCAGCGAAAATCAATCGTACAGAAGAGATCAAGAAAGCAGCGGTCGAAGCTTTTAAATCCTTAGGATGTTCAGGTCTGGCAAGAGTGGATTTTTTCTATACAGATAATGATGAAATCATCATTAATGAGTTAAATACATTGCCAGGATTTACGCCAACCTCGGTATTTCCGCGGTTGTGGAGCGAGAGCGGGGTTTCTTACACAGATTTGATTACAGCGCTTCTTGAAACTGCGCTGCAGAGAACTAATTCAACTTTAAATTAGTGAAAGTTGCCGGTGACGGGACAAGTTAGCGTTCTGGTGATTCCAGGTACGGCTTGTACTTTGCCCAAAATCACGCGACCAAAATCCTCCATTGACGGAGCTTCGCAGCGCATGATGACATCGTAAGGACCAGTTACACCTTCAGCCAGAGTTACTCCAGAGATTGCAGAGACTGCTTGAGCAACTGATGAAGCTTTTCCGACCTCGGTTTGAATCAAGATATATGCCTGAACTGACATGCGCTTGCTCCTTTCTTACCGGTGTTACCGAAACCAAATTTATCCCATAAGTTTTACTCATGGCTAGTCCCGAGAAGCGCATCAAGGCGAAATGGAGCGAGTCTGAGTTAATTCTTAACATTTCGGAAATATTTGCCGAGAGCAACTCTGATCTTTTAGTTGGAATTGGGGACGATGCTGCTGTCGTTAGACGACCAGATAACTCTCTGGTAGTTACAACCGATATGGTTGTTGAAGATGTCCATTTCAAAGTTCAGTGGTCAAGCGCCTATCAAATTGGTCGCAAAGTCGCTGCTGCAAATTTGGCAGATATCTACGCCATGGGAGGCAAACCAAAGTATTTAACGGTAGCGATGGCCGCGAC
>CAZYJU010000131.1:0-2601 GCA_964647945.1 uncultured Actinomycetes bacterium
GAAGGTTGCAATTACCTTCTAGCAGTCGATGTCGATATGAACACTGTTGGTGGCTACGAAATGTCATCATGGGATCGCGGCTATTCAGACTTTGCGATGGTTCCAGATATGTCGACGCTTCGCTACATACCTTGGCAAGAGGGTGCAGCGATGGTTACTGCAGATGTGCAGTGGCTTGATCACAGTGATGTTGTGGCATCACCGCGCCAGATTCTGCGCCGTCAAATCAAACGCTTAGAAGAAGCGGGCATGAAGGCATTTGTCGGAACTGAACTTGAATTTATCGTTTTCAACAACACATATGAAGATGCTTGGAATAAGCGTTACCGTGGATTAACTCCTGCAAATCAGTACAACGTCGACTATTCAATTCTTGGTGGATCCAGAATCGAACCATTACTTCGTGCAATCCGTTTGGGTATGACTGGCGCTGGTATGTATGTCGAATCCGTAAAAGGCGAGTGCAATTTCGGACAGCATGAGATCGCATTCAAATACGACGAAGCGTTAAAGACTTGCGACAACCATGTTATCTATAAGAATGGTGCGAAAGAGATTGCATCAGATATGGGTTATGCGCTGACATTTATGGCTAAGTTCAACGAGCGCGAAGGTAACTCTTCACATATCCACTGCTCATTCCGCGGCCTAAATGGCGAGATGGTTTTGGCAGATGATAAAGATAAGGAACATGGCTTATCTGATGTCGGTCGTCACTTCCTAGCCGGAATGCAGGCTCATCTACGCGAACTTTCATTGATGTGGGCGCCAACTATTAACTCTTATAAGCGTTATCAACCAGGCTCTTTCGCACCTACTGCGATCCGTTGGGGTCGCGACAATCGCACCTGTGCGCTTCGTTTGGTAGGTAAAGGTCAATCACTTCGCGTTGAGAACCGTGTACCGGGTGGAGATGTAAATCCATATCTAGCAGTTGCCGGAATGATCGCAGCTGGACTTGATGGCATTAAGAATAAGTTGCCGCTAGAACCAGCATTTACAGGTAATGCATATGCATCAGATTCTGAATTCGTGCCACACACCATGGAGATGGCGCAGAAACTCTGGTCTGAAAGCGCATTCGTTAAAGAGGCATTTGGCGAAGAGGTTCAGAAGCATTACACCAATATGGCTCAAGTCGAAATCGAAGCTTATGGAAAAGCCGTAACCGATTGGGAGCTAATCCGTAACTTTGAGCGTTACTAATAGCGTTACTAATTGTGTTATTAAGTGTCACTAAGAGAGGTATAAAGAATTGTCTAATACATACGATGTAATCAATCCTGCCACCGAACAAGTTGTAAAGCAGGTGCGTGAAGCAACAGTCGAAGAGACTGATGCAGTTATCGCAAAGGCTGCAGCAGCTTTCAAGTCTTGGCGAAATGTCACACCGTATGATCGTTCTAATCTCTTACGCGCATTTTCAAATAAGGTTCGCGAACACCGCGAAGAGTTAGCAAAGATAGAGATCGAGAATTCAGGCCACACCCGCGGCAATGCACTTTGGGAAGCGGACAATGTTGCAAATGTTTTAAATTATTACGCAGGAGTTCCAGAGCGTTTATATGGTCGCCAAATTCCGGTTGCAGGTGGCGTAGACATTACTTTCAAAGAGCCAATCGGCGTTGTCGGAATCATTGTTCCCTGGAATTTTCCAATGCCGATCGCTGGTTGGGGTTTTGGCGCAGCACTTGCAACAGGTAACACCGTTGTTTTAAAGCCTGCAGAGCTAACTCCGCTAACTGCAATCAGGCTTGGAGAATTAGCGCTAGAAGCTGGTATCCCTGAAGGCGTATTAAACGTAGTGCCAGGAAAAGGTAGCGTCGTTGGCGCTCGCTTTGTCACCAATCCAACCGTAAGAAAAGTTTCATTTACCGGTTCCACTACTGTCGGTAAAGGCATCATGGCAGGTTGTGCGGATCAAGTTAAGCGCGTAACGCTAGAGCTCGGTGGCAAGAGTGCAAATATTATTTTCGATGATTTTGATATCGAAGCTGCAGCTGCCAGTGCACCTGGCGGCGTATTTGATAATGCCGGACAAGATTGCTGCGCACGTACACGTATCTTGGTTCAGAAAAATGTTTTCGATAAGTTCATGGAGCATTTTGAGAAGAGCGTAAAGGCATTCCGCTGCGAAGATCCAAATCTTGATACCGCTGGAATGGGTCCGCTGATTTCAAAGAAGCAGAAGGAAACAGTTGAGTCATATATTGATGGTTCAGTTGCTTTCCAAGGAACTGCGCCATCTGGTCCTGGTTACTGGGTGCCACCAACAGTTCTCTTGCCAAAAGATACAAAGGCAAAATCATGGCAAGAAGAGATCTTTGGTCCAGTAGTTTCAGTTTTGCCATTTACCGATGAAGCAGATGCAATTGAAAAAGCAAATGATTCGATTTATGGATTATCTGGTTCGATTTTCACCAGCAACTTAGGTCGTGCAATGCGAGTTGCTCGTGCAGTTGAATCTGGAAATCTTTCAGTCAATTCACATTCATCTGTTCGCTACTGGACACCTTTTGGTGGTTACAAGCAATCAGGCTTAGGTCGCGCTCTTGGCCCAGAGTCTCTGGATATGTACACCGAAACCAAGAACGTATTCTT
>CAZYJU010000132.1:0-2561 GCA_964647945.1 uncultured Actinomycetes bacterium
AGAGCCCTAGGCTTGCGTTAGCACTCGCCGGGTGAGAGTGATAAGTCACCCAACAACTTAGCTAAAGCGATAGGGAGTCAACTATGGCAAAAATGATTGCCTTTAATGAAGAGGCAAGACGCGGCTTAGAGCGCGGTATGAATACCTTGGCCGATGCGGTGAAGGTAACCCTCGGACCACGTGGTCGAAATGTGGTTTTAGAGAAGAAGTGGGGAGCTCCCACAATTACTAACGATGGCGTATCGATTGCCAAAGAGATCGAACTTGATGATCCATGGGAAAAGATTGGCGCCGAACTTGTTAAAGAAGTAGCTAAGAAGACCGATGATGTTGCTGGTGATGGAACAACAACTGCAACAGTTTTGGCACAAGCGCTAGTTCGTGAAGGACTTCGCAACGTGGCTGCAGGTTCAAATCCAATGTCGCTAAAGCGCGGTATTGAGAAGGCAGTTGAGGCAATCTCAGCTGAACTCTCTGCGATGTCAAAGCCAGTCGAAACTAAAGAACAGATTTCTGCAACTGCATCTATCTCTGCTGCTGATTCAACAATCGGCGAGATGATTGCAGAAGCGATGGATAAGGTCGGTAAAGAAGGTGTAATTACTGTCGAAGAGAGCAATACCTTTGGTCTCGAACTAGAGCTAACAGAAGGTATGCGATTTGATAAGGGTTATATCTCGCCATACATGGTTACAGATACCGAGCGAATGGAAGCAGTTCTCGAAGATCCATATATCTTGATCGCAAATTCCAAGATTGCAAATATCAAAGATCTAGTTCCACTACTTGAGAAAGTAATGCAGAGCGGTAAGCCACTTGCAATCATCGCCGAAGATGTTGAAGGTGAAGCGCTAGCTACTCTTGTTGTAAATAAAATCCGCGGAACATTCCGATCAGTTGCAGTTAAAGCTCCAGGTTTTGGTGATCGTCGCAAGGCGATGCTCCAAGATATGGCGATTTTGACTGGCGGAACCGTTATCTCTGAAGAAGTAGGTCTAAAGCTTGATGCGGCAACTCTTGATCTTTTGGGAAGCGCTCGCAAGGTTGTTGTAACAAAAGATGAGACAACAATTGTTGAAGGAACTGGCGATGAAGAGCAGATTAAAGGTCGCGTAAATCAAATCCGCGCTGAGATCGAATCTTCAGATTCAGATTACGATCGCGAGAAGCTACAAGAGCGTCTTGCCAAGCTTGCCGGTGGCGTTGCTGTCATCAAAGCAGGCGCTGCAACTGAAGTTGAATTGAAAGAGCGTAAGCACCGAATTGAAGATGCAGTTCGTAACGCGAAGGCAGCAGTAGAAGAAGGAATCGTTGCTGGCGGTGGCGTTGCGTTACTACAAGCATCAAAGAAAGCATTTGAAAAGTTAAAGCTATCTGGCGATGAAGCAACTGGTGCAAAGATTGTTGAATTTGCAATCGAAGCGCCGTTAAAGCAGATCGCAGTTAATGCTGGACTTGAAGGTGGCGTCGTTGTTGAAAAAGTACGAAACCTAAAGGCTGGCGAAGGCTTAAATGCTGCAACCGGTGAATATGTTGACATGATCAAATCTGGAATTATCGATCCAGCGAAGGTAACAAGATCCGCGCTACAAAATGCAGCATCAATTGCAGCGCTCTTCCTAACTACCGAAGCAGTAATTGCAGATAAACCAGAACCTAAGCCAGCAGTTCCTGCAGCTCCTGGCGGAGATATGGACTTCTAAAGCAAGATAGAATCTGCTTCATGTCACGCGCGAAGCAGAAGAATTCAAAGCAGAGCAGCGGTGTCGATCCATTCGATGCCGCTGCTCTTGCACGTAGCGCCGCAATCGAAGATGCCAAGAGCCAAGATTATGTTGGCGAATTACTTTCAATCGATAGCGATGAAGATCATTTAGCTTCTTATCTCTTTAGCGCATCGCTTCCAGGTTATGTTGGTTGGCGTTGGGCGGTAACAATTGCAAAAGTTGATGGCGGTTCGCCAACAATTTGCGATGTAGTTCTATTGCCAGGACCAGATTCAATATTGGCTCCGGAATGGATTCCATATAGCAATCGAATTACTGCAGATGATGTTGTTGCCGGAACAATTGTTCCGACTGAGCCAGATGATGCGCGATTAGTTCCTGGAAGTTCGGTATTACCAAGCGATGAAGAATTAGATCTACATGAACTTTTTGAATTAGGCGCTGGACGATTACGAGTACTATCTATTGAAGGTCGCGATCAAGCTGCGAAGCGTTGGATTGAAGGCGATCGGGGACCTAATGCAGAGATTGCGCGGTTAGCTCCAAAAAATTGTGGCAGTTGTGGTTTTTATCTTCCGATTAGTGGCTCGCTCCGCCAAGCATTTGGCGTCTGCGCAAACGCGATTTCACCTGAAGATGCGCGTGTGGTCTCTGTTAATCACGGCTGCGGCGCTCATTCAGAGGCGATAAACTAGCCCCCTGTCCGCAGAGCGCGGCGCACACGACACCAAATGTTTTTCTTTAAGGAGGGGTTATGCCAACCGGTCGCGTCAAATGGTTTAGCCTAGAAAAAGGTTTTGGCTTCATTGCATCTGATGAAGGTGATGATGTTTA
>CAZYJU010000133.1:0-2543 GCA_964647945.1 uncultured Actinomycetes bacterium
CAGCCGCAGTTAAAGCGCTTCCAGATACCAAAATCACCGCGGTCACAATCCTGACTTCTCTTGATCAAAGCGATTTAGAAGCTATTGGATATATCGGAACTCCTAGCGAAAGAGCTTCGGCCTTGGCGCTTTTGGCAGTTGATGCTGGAGCAAAGGCAATCGTCTCTTCGCCACATGAAATCCAAACAATTCGGTCCGCGATTGGCAAGCGCGCCTTAATTATCACACCTGGAGTTCGGCCTAACCTAAATTCGCAATCGTCGCAATCGTCCAATAGTTCCGATGATCAGAAGAGGACCATGGACCCAAAGAGCGCGCTATCTGCAGGGGCGGATTATCTTGTGATTGGAAGACCAATTACCGCAAGTAAGGATGTAGTAACTGCAGCTAAATCTATTCTTGAAGAGGCGTTAGCCTAAAAGGAAAATGGGAACGCCACCTCGATTAACTGCCGAGCAACGTGCGGCTGCGTTAGAAGCCGCCAAGATTGCGAGAAGAACTCGCGCTTCAATCAAAGAGCAGATTAGAAGCGGAGAGCTAAAGCTTCTGCAAGCCATCGAACTTGCATCTACAAATCAAGCAGTGGGAAAGATGCGGGTTATTGACTTAATTGAAGCTATACCCGGAGTTGGGAAAGTAAGAGCTACCGCGCTATTGTCGCGACTTGGAATTTCTACAAGCCGACGCATCCAAGGTTTGGGCGTTCTGCAGTTGCAGAGTTTAAAGAGAGAGTTTCGAGCCGTGAATCCAGCGATCAGATCGGGCAAGTTGTTTGTGCTATCGGGTCCAGGTGGGGTAGGAAAGAGCACAATCACCAAAGCATTAGCTAACCATCCAGATTTCTGGGTTTCAGTCTCCGTAACTACCAGATCACCGCGAATCGGTGAATTAGATGGTGTTGATTACTTCTATATCTCAACTGATGAGTTCAATCGACGTATCGAAGAGAAGGAATTTCTTGAATGGGCAGAATTTGCGGGAGCTAAATACGGAACACCTGCGACAGCAGTAAAAGAGAAATTAGCTAGCGGCTTTAATGTAGTTCTTGAGATCGAAATAGCTGGAGCAAGACAAGTTCGTAAATCAATGCCAAGTTCGCAATTGATATTCATCGCGCCACCATCATGGGAAGAGTTGAAAAGCAGACTTGAAACTCGGGGAACTGACACTGATGAACGCAGGGCAGAGCGTTTAGCTTTGGCTCAGGAAGAGATGGCAGCCCAATCTGAGTTCGATTACGTGCTGGTAAATGATCGATTAGAACGGGTAGTGGCTGAACTGGTAGCCTTAGCGGCTGATAGAGAGAGGCAATAAATGGACGGAATAACCAATCCACCGATTGATGAGTTGTTAGACAAGAGTGGCTCGAAATATAGCTTGGTGCTCTACGCAGCTAAGCGCGCTCGTCAGATCAACGCCTATTACTCCCAATTGTCTGAGGGTCTCCTAGAGTACGTCGGTCCGCTTGTCGAAACCCATGTACATGAAAAACCGCTATCAATAGCGCTTCGCGAAATTAACGATGGACTTTTGACCATCGAAAGTCTTGAACCGACAAATCAATAATTAATTAACCTTCAATTGTCTAGCGGGGAATGATCAGGTGTCCGAGATTCTCCTCGGCGTTGGTGGCGGAATTGCCGCATATAAATCCTGCGATCTACTGCGTCGGCTTCAAGATCGTGGTCATAACGTCACGGTAGTACCAACCCCTGCATCACTTAATTTCGTTGGACGAGCAACTTGGGAAGCGCTCTCTGGAAAACCCGTTCATACAGAAGTTTGGGAAGCTGTAGATAAGGTCAATCACGTGAAGATCGGTGATAAATCCGATTTCATAATCATCGCACCCGCGACTGCAGATCTAATTGCCAGAATTGCTCATGGCCGAGCTGATGATCTGCTGACTAACGCAATATTGGCAAGTAACGCGCCTAAATTATTAGTTCCAGCAATGCATCCGAATATGTGGATGAACCAAGCAACTCAGTCGAATCTTGAGATATTAAAATCTCGAGGCTTTTTCGTTATGCAACCCGCAGTCGGAAGATTAACTGGTGCTGATTCTGGCATCGGTCGCCTACCTGAGGTTTCCGCAATCATCGAAGAGTTCGTCAGTCATTTTGAAACTACTAAAGATCTTTCTGGAAAGAAAATCTTAATCACCGCTGGTGGAACTAAAGAGGATATAGATGATGTTCGGTTCATCGGAAATCGTTCGAGTGGTAGACAAGGTCTGGCGATAGCCCGCGCTGCACAAGCTCGAGGAGCTTTAGTAACTTTAATTGCTGCAAATTTAGAAACCTCAGATCTGCCTGGGATCAACGTATTACCAGTTAGAAATACAGAGCAATTGGGTAGAGCGCTATTTTCTGAGTTTGATAAATGTGATGTTTTGATAATGGCTGCGGCAGTAAGCGATGTTCGCCCCGAAGTAGCTTCTGGAAAGATCAAAAAGAATGATCTTAACAAGTTAAATCTGATCAAAAATCCAGATTTGCTGCAAGAAATATCTAAAATCCGGAGCAATCAACTGCTTGTGG
>CAZYJU010000134.1:0-2541 GCA_964647945.1 uncultured Actinomycetes bacterium
AACTAGGTTTCGATGCCCGCTTGCTTTCAGTCGATGATAAGAAACTTGCATCTACCAATGATTTCGATAGCAATGGTTCGCTAAAAGTAAAAAGCAAAGATCAAGAATCAAACATCTTGCTCCTTGATGAAACCGCTGCAAAACAATTAGCCGAATCCCTAAAGCATGTCCCACTAACCGTTAAATCAATCGAAGAATCCCCACGCACTGAACGCCCTAAGCCACCCTTTACAACCTCTACCATGCAACAAGATGCCGGTAGCCGCTTAGGTTGGGGCGCACAGATCACCATGCGTATCGCACAACGACTTTACGAAAACGGCTACATCACCTACATGCGCACCGACAGCGTTAATTTATCCGAACAGGCAATCAACGCTGCCCGCAACGCAGCCAAATCTCTTTACGGCGCAGATCATGTTGCAGATTCACCACGTGTCTATCAAGGTAAATCCAAGAACGCCCAAGAAGCGCACGAAGCAATCCGCCCTGCAGGAGATACTTTTAAAACCCCAGGCGAACTTGCCCCAGAACTATCTCGAGATGAATTCGCGCTCTACGATTTAATTTGGAAACGCACCGTTGCTTCCCAAATGGCCGATGCCAAGAAGATGCAGCAACGAGTTGATTTTGAAGCAGAAACTTCAGATAAAAAGAAAGCAATCTTTAGAGCAAATGGTTCGGTTGTAACTTTCCCAGGATTCCTTGCTGCATACGACGATGCACCAGATGAGAACGCTAAAGATTCTGCAGAATCAGATTCAACTGATCGACGCTTACCTGCAATGTCCGAAGGCCAGAAAGTTAAAGTCAGTGAGATCCTGACGGAAGGCCACGAAACCAAACCTCCAGCGCGCTACACCGAACCCACATTAGTTAAGAAGCTCGAAGAACTCGGCATCGGCCGCCCATCTACTTTCGCCTCGATTATTCAAACTATCCAGGATCGCGGTTATGTTATGAAACGTGGTCGTGCATTAGTTCCTACTTTTTTAGCTTTTTCTGTAGTTGGTTTATTGGAGCAACACTTCTCAAAACTTATTGATTATGAATTCACTGCATCCATGGAAGAAGATCTAGACAAGATTGCTTCCGGTGAAGCAGAGAGAATCGACTGGCTCCGAAATTTCTACTATGGCCATGATGGCTTGCCAGGCTTAAATGAACTGGCATCTGATCTAGGCGTTATTGATGCACAGCAGATCAACACCATGAAACTCTCTGACGATATAGAGATTCGTGTTGGTCGCTATGGTGCATATGTTCAACAAGGTCAAGGTGATGATCGTAAGTTTGCAAATATTCCAGAAGGTACCGCACCTGATGAAATGAATTTAGCTTATGCTGAAGAACTGCTTGCAAAGCCTTCAGGAGAGCGCGAACTTGGTATTGATCCTGAAACAGGATTTCCAATCATCGCTAAATCTGGTCGCTACGGTGCTTATGTAACTGAAATCTTGCCAGAACCTGAACCAATAATTAATCCAAAGACTGGTAAACCAAAGCGAATCAAGAAAGATGAACTACCAAAACCTAAAACTGCATCCTTATTTTCTACAATGGATTTAAATACCATTACTTACGAAGACGCGCTTAAGTTGCTATCGCTTCCAAGAGTCTTGGGTACGAATTCATCTGGTGAAGAGATCACTGTTCAAAATGGTCGTTACGGTCCGTACTTAAAGGCTGGCACCGATTCGCGCACTCTTTCATCTGAAGATCAAATTTTCACGATCACCTTGGATGAAGCTTTAGATATTTATTCAAAACCAAAAGAACGTCGCCGCGGTGTAGCCAAGCCGCCGCTAAAAGATTTTGGAATCGACCCAGCAACAGGAAAACACATCCTGGTTAAAGATGGTCGCTTTGGTATGTACATAACCGATGGCGAAACCAATGCAACCTTACGCCGCGGAGATACCCTCGAAGCTTTAGATCTTGACCGCGCAAATGAACTTCTGGCTGGCCGCCGTGCCTGGGAAGCTGAAAATGGCAGCACCCCCAAGAAGAAGAGCCGAAAGAAGCCAAGTAAAGCTGTATAAAAAGGTATAAACGTGTCGTTGTCCCATAACCTTCAAGCACTACTTTAGACTTAATCCACTCGCTTCTTCCCTGCAAGCGTGCGCGAGCCATGCGTGCAATATGGGGATGTCCGATTTAGGTATTTTGTCCCCTCCGCGCGACAATTAGACTTCGGATTCGTAGAAGGGGTTGTAGGGCCGACGGGCTACTACGAAATACCTCGAGGGTCGGGTAGCTCCCGATAAAAAAAGGATCCAGTTAAGTGGCATTTAAGAAGTCTGCGAACTCCGCAGGACCAAAGGTTTGGTCCGTAGCGGAGCTTGGTGCTTTCTATACCGAAAATCGCGCTGAACTTCTCGCCCATGCAAACCGCGTACTAAAAGACAGCGCCAAGGCTGAGGAAATCACTCAGGATGCGCTGATCAAGTTCATGCTCGCAGCCCCAGAGTTGGAATCTCGCGAACATGCGCTCGGCTACCTCCACCGCACCATCGAAAACCTCTGCATCGATTACTTCCG
>CAZYJU010000135.1:0-2519 GCA_964647945.1 uncultured Actinomycetes bacterium
TCTTGGAGATCGCGGTTATATGCAAAAGGTAGGCCCTTAAGCATGGTTAAGACGCCAGTTAGATTTCCGACCAGACGACCAGCTTTACCGCGGGCAAGTTCAGCCATATCTGGATTCTTTTTCTGAGGCATGATCGACGAACCTGTTGAATATGCATCATCCAATTGCGCCCATGCAAACTCAGAGCTAGCCAAAAGACACCACTCTTCACCGATTCTAGATAGATGTACTCCAACCATCGCCAATACAAAGAGCGCCTCAGCGACAAAGTCTCGATCACTTACTGCATCTATTGAGTTGCCTATTGCGCCATTAAATCCCAATTCTTTCGCGCTAAATTCAGGATCAAGTGGCAGTGAGCTTCCCGAAAGAGCTCCCGCCCCAAGCGGACTATATGAAGTTCTTGAAAGCCAATCATTAATCCGATCTAAATCACGAGCAAATGCATGAACATGCTTTGCCAATTCGTGGCCGAATAGAACTGGTTGGGCATGTTGCAGATGGGTAAACCCTGGTGCCGGCGCATCGGCATACTCTTTGGCTTTGGCTAGTAGTGCGCTTTGTAAATGAGTTAATAAGTTTGCAATCTGCAACATATGATCGATAGCAAAAAGTCTAAGATCAGTGGCGACCTGATCGTTGCGAGATCTACCTGCACGCAACTTGCCACCTACATCGCCGATTCGTTGCATCATCGCTCGCTCTAACGCTGAGTGAATATCCTCATCGGTAGGTTCGATGCCAAAGTTTCCGGATGAAACCTCATCCATCAACTCACGAAGAGTTTTAGCGATCTTTGCGGCATCTTCGCTACTAACTAAACCACCTTTTTCCAAAACTAATAGATGAGCCAATGAGGACCTTAAGTCATATGGCGCTAAACGATAATCAAAATGAACGCTTCGAGATAAAGCTGCCGCTGAATCTGCAGGCCCCGAAGAGAATCGGCCACCCCAAAGCGCCATTATTTACGTCCCCGTTTCAAAACTGAGTTCTTGCCAACAGTGAGCAATTCTTTCGCAAGATCGCTGCCGCCATTGGCTTTTCGCGAAACGACTAGAACCGTGTCGTCTCCTGCAATAGTGCCGATAATTGATTTCAATCCTGAATGATCCAGATTTGAGGCGAGCAACTGCGCGCCACCTGGCGGAGTACGAACGACTACCAAATTACCAGATGCCTCAACGCTCAAGATCAACTGCTCATTTGTTAACACTCTGGCAAGAGAATCATCGCTACTGTTTTGAAGTCGGTAACCGTCACTTCCTCTTACCGCTCCAATCTCTTCTAAATCTCTGGATGCAGTTGCTTGAGTAACTTTGAAGCCAAGCTTCTTTAACTCTTTGACTAAATCTAATTGCGAGTAGATAACACCCGATTCGACAAGAGCTACTACCTTCGCTCTCCTGGCTGCAACGCTATTAACCATTTTGCATCACCTCATTGAAGATCTTGATGAACTTGTCGCAATCTTTCTTGGTCACAATTAGAGGCGGCGCTAAGCGGATAGTTTGATCATTCGGCGCATTTACCAGCACCCCTTTGGCAAGGAGAAAATTGGCGATCTCTTTCGCCCAAGGTTTATCAAGCCCTATTCCGATAAGTAACCCACGACCACGTACCTCTGATACCCCGGCAATTTCAAGCAATTTGGTTTTCAAATATTCGCCAAGTTCTAGCGCTTTCTCATTTAAAGATCTCTTCTCGATCTCTGCGATTGCAGCAATACCTGCTGCGCAAGAAACCGGATTACCTCCAAAGGTAGAGCCATGTTCACCAGGTTGAAATAATTTTGCAGCCGAACCAAGTGCGATCATCGCACCCAATGGAAGTCCGCCGCCTATTCCCTTTGCCAAAGTAATGACATCTGGCTTTATCTCTTCATGTTCGTAGCCAAACCAGAAACCGGTTCGTCCCATTCCGGTTTGGATTGCATCGATTACAAATAGCGTGCCGGTGGAATCGCAGATTTCTCGAATCTCTTTTAAATAACCAGCAGGTGGAGTAATTACGCCATTCTCGCCCTGGATTGGTTCGACAATCACCATTGCGGTCTTCTTAGTGATCGCTTTGCGCATGGCTGCGATATCTCCATATGGAACGTACTTAACTTTTTCAATGATCGGCGCGAAGAGATCACGCTTTGCCGCTTGTCCGGTCAGAGAGAGCGCACCCATTGTTCGACCGTGAAAACTACCTAAGGTTGAAACTATTCGAGTGCGGCCAGTTTTTCGGGATAGTTTTAGCGCTGCTTCGTTTGCCTCTGCTCCGGAGTTGCAGAAAAAAACTCTTGCATCTTGATCCCCAGTCATCTCAATCAACTTGTTGGCAAGTTCAAGCGAGACTGGGCTTGCGTAGAGATTGCTCACATGCGCTAGAACACCAATTTGTTTACGGACTGCTTTGGTAATGACCGGATGTGCATGCCCTAGAACATTGGTAGCGATACCGCCGATGAAATCTAGATATCGTCTCTTATCGTCTGCAGTCAGATAGCAACCGCTGCCACTTACGATATT
>CAZYJU010000136.1:0-2486 GCA_964647945.1 uncultured Actinomycetes bacterium
TTTCTAACTGGTATTACGTTGATGCCAGGCAGATCTGAGGTTTCTAAATTCGCAGCAATTAAAGTTACCAAAGCTCCTCGAGCTTGTGCGCTACGAGCTATCGCCAAACCTTGTCTACCACTCGAACGATTTCCGATAAACCGAACATCATCTATATCCTCTTTAGTACCACCCGCGGTTATTAGGATCTTCTTCCCAGAAAGATCTTTAGTAATTTCAAAATGTCTGACGAACTCTTCGATGATTGTTGGAGCTTCAGGAAGTCGACCGATTCCAGAATCTGAACCAGTTAATCTGCCAACATCGGGTTGCATGATCACAAAGCCGCGTGATTTCAATATCTCAATGTTTGCTTGAGTTGCTTGGTTCAACCACATCTTTGGATGCATTGCAGGCACTAGTAATTTAGGCGCGTTACTTGCCAATATTGCGTTAGTCAGTAGATCATCAGCTCGGCCATGAGCAATTCTGGCAATTAGATCTGCAGTCGCGGGTGCGATGATTATGAAATCGGATTTATCACCGATCTTCACGTGATTGACCTTATCTACAGCTTCCCAAACTTCTGTATGAACGGGTTTTCCAGAGAGCGCTTCCCAAGTAGCGCGTCCTACAAAATTTAGTGATGCAGGTGTCGGAACTACTGTGACGTTATGGCCACGCTCTTGAAGTCGGCGAAGTAGATCACATGATTTGTATGCGGCTATTCCGCCGCCAACTCCGAGGAGGATCTCGGACACCTGATTATTCCCCGCTTAGTAATTGAAGGTTAATTATTGATTAGTTGGTTCAAGACTTTCGATGGTCAAAAGTCCATCGTTAATTTCGCGTAGCGCGATTGATAGCGGTTTTTCATGTACATGGGTTTCGACGAGCGGACCGACGTATTCCAAAAGGCCCTCAGATAGTTGAGAGTAATAGGCGTTGATCTGACGAGCGCGCTTAGCAGCGTAGAGCACCAAGCTATATTTCGAACCACTCTTGTCCAACAACTCATCAATCGGTGGATTGGTTATTCCGTCCATTTATTGCCTCTCTCTATCAGCCGCTAAGGCTACCAGTTCAGCCACTACCCGTTCTAATCGATCATTTACCAGCACGTAATCGAACTCAGATTGGGCTGCCATCTCTTCCTGAGCCAAAGCTAAACGCTCTGCCCTGCGTTCATCAGTATCAGTTCCCCGAGTTTCAAGCCTGCTTTTCAACTCTTCCCATGATGGTGGCGCGATAAATATCAATTGCGAACTTGGCATTGATTTACGAACTTGCCTTGCTCCAGCTATTTCAATCTCAAGAACTACATTAAAACCGCTAGCTAATTTCTCCTTAACAGCCGTAGCGGGTGTTCCATATTTGGCTCCTGCGAATTCAGCCCATTCAAGAAATTCCTGAGCTTCGATTCGTCTATTAAATTCCTCAGTTGAAATATAAAAGTAATCCACACCATCTAATTCACCGATTCGCGGTGATCTGGTAGTTGCCGAAACTGAAACCCAGAAATCTGGATGGTTAGCTAAAGCTTTGGTGATCGTGCTCTTACCTACCCCGCCTGGACCGGATAGCACAAACAACTTGCCCGATCTGATCGCTGGATTCACGGTTCGAAACTCTCTCTTTAAATTCTGCAACTGTAGAACTCCCAAGCCTTGTATACGTCGGCTTGTAGATATTCCAAGTCGCGACAATAGCGCGCTAGCTCTGACTTTCCCAACTCCGGGGATAGCTTCGATCAAATCGATAACCCGCATCTTTCCAACTGCCTGATTTGTAGATGCAAGTTCAATGGCTTGTAGAAGTTTTAGTTCTCCGCTTCTAATCTGTTCTTTGATTGAAGCGCGAGTTCTTCTTGCAATCTTGGCAGCTTCTAACGCGGCCGCTCGTTGCTCAGCAGTTAATCGAGGTGGCGTACCCATTATCTAATTAGGCTAACGCCTCTTCAAGAATCAATTTAGCTGCCGCAGCTACATCTTGACTTTCAGTTATTGGTCTTCCGATCACAAGATAATCTGCACCTGCAGATAACGCACTCTTTGGATCCATGGTTCTCTTCTGATCATCAGAGCGTTTCGGCTGTTGCGCGGGTTTCGAATTAAAGTTAGGTCGTACTCCGGGTGTGATTATTAAGGCGCGCTTGCCAATCGCGGCCCGAATTGTTTGAATTTCATGTGGCGAAGAGACGATTGCTTTCGCTCCAGCATCAACTGCCAAAAGGGCCAGGGCCGAAGCTCTCTCACTAGGAGTTCCGATATACCCGATAGCTTCTAAATCCCTTTGATCTAGCGAAGTTAGGATTGTGACGGCGGTGATTTTGGTATCTGGAAGCGCTTTAACTGCGGCCGCGATCATTGCCGGACCCCCGCTTGCATGCACCGTTAGAAATTCTGGGCTGATTGAAAGTATTTGTTGAGCGGCAGAGCCAACTGTATTTGGTATGTCGTGCAATTTTAGATCTAAAAAAATCTTTCGATCTGTCTCTTTTAGGATTT
>CAZYJU010000137.1:0-2460 GCA_964647945.1 uncultured Actinomycetes bacterium
TATGAATCTGAAATCGATTATTTAATAGAGGTAGATGAACCATTATTAGAAAAACCAGCAACTTTAATCACTGATCTACAACTCGAGATCGGAAGCCGGATCGCTTCTTTAATTGAGAATCATTCGACTCTACAACTTGGAATTGGTGGTGTGCCAGATGCGGTGCTGGCATCGCTTAAGGATCGAAAAGAGATGCGGATCTGGACTGAGATGTTTAGCGATGGGGTACTTGATCTTCATAAAGCAGGGGCTTTAGATGATGAGATGCCGCTAAATGCATCTTTCCTCTTTGGCACTCGCGAACTTTACGATTGGGTGAACCTCAATCGGAGAATCAGAATGCGACGCACCGAGGTTTCAAATGATCCTTCGGTGATTGCTCGCCAAGCAAAGATGAATTCAATTAATTCTGCGCTCCAAGTCGATCTTTATGATCAGGCAAACGCCTCGTATGTGAGAGGTGAGATTTACTCAGGTTTTGGTGGTTCTACGGATTTCATAGTTGGCGCTCTGCATTCGCGCGGTGGTCAATCTTTTATCGCACTTCCGTCGTGGCATCCAAAGGCAGATGTCTCGACAATCATTCCTAAGCTAACAACTCCAGTCACCTCATTCCAGCATTCATATGTCGTTACCGAGCAAGGTGTTGCTGCGTGTTTTGGACACCCAACGAAAGAGCAAGCTGCAAATATCATCAAACATGCTGCGCATCCAAGCGCCAAAGCTGAGTTAGAAGCGGCAGCTTACGAGATGAAGTTACTCTGAAAGTTCAGGTAGATTCTTAAACCAATCAAGCGCATTGGGATTGGCAAGTGCATCTCGATTTCGAACTTCTCGTCCATTAATCACATCGGTTACTGCAAGTTCCACCAATTTATTTGATTTAGTGCGCGGTAATTCTGGTGCCACTACGATCTTATCTGGCACATGCCTTGGGCTAGCCTTTTCACGTAAAGTCTTTTTGATGCGATCTGCGAATTCGTTTGTGAAGGTAGCGCCTTCCTTCAAAGTCACAAAGAGAATAACTCTCGTATCATCATCCCAATCTTGTGAGACTGCCATGCTCTCTTGAATTTCAGAGAAGGTCTCTACAACTCGGTAGATCTCTGCAGTTCCGATTCTTACCCCTCTGGAATTTAATGTGGCATCGCTTCTTCCGTAGAGCGTAAAACCACCAGTTTCGCTTCTTGCAGCGAAATCTCCATGCGTCCAAACTTTAGGAAAGCCAGAGAAGTATGCAGAGATATATTTTTCATTTGCAGTATCTCCCCAGAATCCAATTGGCTTAGATGGGAATGGCACGGTGCAAACTAATTCACCCTTTTCGCTATCTTTAGTTTCCACGCCATTTGCATCGAATACTTTGGTAGCCATGCCAAGACATGGGCCTTGTATTTCGCCGCGATAGACAGGCAGAGTTGGGATAGATGCCACGAAGCAACCGCAGATATCAGTACCGCCAGATAAAGAAGCTAAATGCACATCAGCTTTGACGTGTTCATAAATGTAATCAAAGCTCTCAGGTACTAATACCGAACCGGTAGAGCCAATCATTCGAAGATTAGATAGATCGTGAGTCTTTTTTGGCTCGAGCCCAGCTTTTTTAATTCCATCTATGTATTTTGCAGAGACTCCGAAGAAATTAACGCCCTCTTTTTCGGCGATATCAAATAAACGTCCGGTCTCTGGATATACCGGGGAGCCATCAAATAAAACAATCGTGGCACCCCGTACCAAGCATATAAATAGCCAGTTCCACATCATCCAGCCACAGGTTGTGAAGTAAAAGACTTTCTCGCCTGTCTTGATGTCGAATTGATAAAGCTGCTCTGCGCCAGCTTTAAGCAATACTCCAGCTCCGCTATGAGTTATGCATTTGGGTTTGCCTGTCGTACCAGATGAGAAGAGAACGAATCCAGGATGTTCAAATGAAAGTTTTTCATAATTAGGAGCGGTGCCAAGCTTCGGTTTAATCCAATTCGAAAATTCAGAGATCCGAACTGCTTTCGTCAATGTTGGCAGTAAAGAAACAATCTCAGCTCTTTTCTCAGATAGATCAAAAGTCTTTCCGCCATATTGGTAGCTATCTCCAAGCAGCGCCAACTTTGGCTCAATCTGTCCAAAGCGATCTGCAACAGCACTTGGTGCGAAATCTGGTGATGCAGTAGAGACAATTGCTCCGATACTTAATGCGCCAAGTGCGAAGATCATCACCTCTGGAACATTGGGAGCCCAAGCAACTACACGATCACCCGCTTTAATTCCGGCTTCGCGCATGGCAGCGGCACACGCAGCGCTCTGTTCGCGAAGTTCATTGAAAGAGATGGCTGATCTGGTGCCATCTTCAAGTATTGAGATTATTGCAGTTCCATCTTGATGTTTTAAGAGATTCTCAGCAACATTTATCTTGCCATTTGGAAAGAATTTAGAATCAATGAAATTTTCACCACTTACAAAATT
>CAZYJU010000138.1:0-2439 GCA_964647945.1 uncultured Actinomycetes bacterium
AATTTAGATTTAACAGCTGTAGCAAGACGCACGCCAGGTTTTACTGGTGCAGATTTAGCAAACGTCTTAAACGAAGCAGCGCTACTTACTGCACGCAATAACGAGAAGTTAATTACCTTAAGCGCTATCGACGAATCAATCGATCGCGTGATGGCAGGGCCTCAGAAGAAGACCCGAGTGATGAGCGATGAAGAGCGTCGAGTAACTGCTTATCACGAAGGTGGCCATGCACTTGTTGCACATGCACTTCCACATACAGATCCAGTACATAAAATCACGATCATGCCGCGTGGGCGCGCCTTGGGCTACACCATGGTTTTGCCGGATGAAGACAAATACTCTGTAACCAGAAATCAGTTACTAGATCAATTGGCATATACATTGGGTGGTCGAGCAGCTGAAGAGTTGATCTTCCATGATCCTTCAACTGGCGCAAGTAATGACATTGAGAAAGCAACGGCACTTGCTCGTCAGATGGTGACTCAATACGGAATGACTGAGACCATCGGCGCAGTTAAATTGGGCACCAATTCTTCTGAACCTTTCTTGGGTCGCGATTTATCGCATCAACGTGATTACTCTGAGAATTTGGCTGCAGTAGTTGATAATGAAATTAGAAAATTAATCGACAATGCTCATCATGAAGCTTTCCAAATTCTTGAGGCCAATCGTGAGATTTTGGATAACTTGGTTTTAGTTCTGCTTGAGAAAGAAACCATCCTCAAAGATGAGATCCAAGAGATATTCAAGAAAGTTAAATCTGTTAAGCCACGCCCAGCTTGGACTGGCTCAAACTTACGTAAACCTTCTCAACTTCCACCGGTAGAGATTCCTAAGCAAAAAGAAGTTACTGCGCCTAAGAAGCGCGCTTCCAAGAAAAAGGAAGAATAGCGTTGAGCGAGATCGAATCAGTTTCGATGGGGCCGGAAGACGGTAAAGCTAAAACTCCATACGATGCGAAACGCGCAGAAGCTGCGGTACGCGAACTACTTTTAGCGCTTGGTGAAGATCCAAATCGCGAAGGATTGAAAGATACGCCAGCCAGAGTTGCGCGTGCATATGCGGAGAATATGGCTGGGCTATATCAATCCCCACGTGATGTATTAACTACTACATTTGATATCGGACATGAAGAATTGGTAATCGTGCGTGATATTGAAGTTTTTTCTCAATGCGAACATCACTTAACTCCTTTTCACGGAGTCGCGCACGTTGGCTATATTCCAAATGGCAAAATCACTGGGCTATCGAAGATCGCAAGATTGGTAGATGTATATGCTCGTCGACCTCAAGTGCAAGAGCGTCTAACTTCACAGATTGCCGATGCCATGGTTGAAATTCTCGATTGTGCAGGTGTAATTGTGATTATTGATTGCGAACATCTATGTATGTCCATGCGCGGAGTACGTAAAGCAGAAGCACGAACTGTTACCTCTGCAGTGCGCGGTGAATTGCGCAATCCAGCAACTCGTGCAGAAGCAATTAGCTTAATTACAAATAGGTAATAGGTAATTGCCATGACCTTAGTAATGGGCATCTTAAATGTGACGCCTGATTCTTTCTCTGATGGAGGAGAGTTCTTAGATCCAGAGAGAGCAATTGCTCGCGGTTTAGAAATGGTCGAAGAGGGTGCAACCATCATCGATGTAGGTGGCGAATCAACTAAACCAGGCGCTGAGCGGGTATCAATGGAAGAGGAGCTAACTCGAGTAATTCCAGTAATTCATGCTTTAGCAAAACGTGACGTAATGGTCAGCGTGGATACGATGCGCCCCGAAGTGGCAGCGTTAGCAGTCGCAGCTGGCGCCAAAATTGTTAATGATGTTAGTGGTGGCTTAGCAGACCCAGCGATGCATGCCACAGTAGCGGCGTTAAAGGCCCAATATATTTGTATGCATTGGCGCGGCCAATCTAAAGATATGGACGCTCTTGCAAATTATGAGGATGTAGTGGCAGAGGTAATTCACGAATTGACCAAACAAGTAGCAGCAGCGTTACTTGCTGGAATTGAACCAACTAAGTTAGTGATTGATCCAGGTTTAGGTTTTGCTAAAAATGCATCACATAACTGGGAGATCCTTCGAAACATTGATAAGTTCAAAGAACTTGGTTTTCCAATTTTGGTAGGCGGCTCAAGAAAGCGATTCTTAGGCGGCGAACATCCATCAGAAAGAGAAAGCGCTTCGATTGCATTGACAACCTGGCTTGCCACAAAACATATTTGGGGTGTGCGCACCCATACTGTAAAGCCACATGTAGATGCGATTAAATTGATCGGACAAGTACTTTGAGCGATCGCATCGAATTAAAAGGTATTGAAGCATTCGGGTATCACGGAGTATTTCCAGAAGAGCGTAGGGATGGACAAGTTTTCTATGCAGATATCTTGGCGGAGCTAGATTTAGAGAGCGCATCTAATAGTGATGATTTGAACGACAC
>CAZYJU010000139.1:0-2427 GCA_964647945.1 uncultured Actinomycetes bacterium
TGGTTTACCAATGTTCCAGGTTTAAAAGTAGTCGTGCCCTCAAATCCTGCTGATGCTAAAGGTTTATTGCTATCTGCAATCGACGATCCAAATCCAGTTATCTTCTTAGAACATAAATTGCTTTACAAGATGCCAGGCACGGAACCAGTACCTGAAGGTGCTACCAGAATTCCACTTGGCGTAAGTCGCGTGATGCGCACCGGAAAAGATTTAACAATCGTCGCAACTGGCATCATGGTTAAAAAATCACTTGATGTGGCCGAACAATTAGCAAGTGAAGGAATTGATGTAACAGTCATCGATCCGCGCACACTTTCGCCACTTGATATGACCAGCACCTTTGACTCTGTTGAAAGCACTGGTCGTTTGATGGTCGTACAAGAAGGACCGTCTCATGGCGGATTCATCAATGAAGTAATCGCACAAGTTGCCGGTTCGCGCGCCTTTGGTGCTTTGAAAGCGCCAATCAAGAAAGTGGCTGGCTTAAATATTCCGATTCCTTACGCGCCACAATTAGAGCGCGCTGCCGTGCCACAAGTTGAAGATATTCACGCTGCCGCAACTGAGATCGTAAAGAGCTGGCGATGAGTTTCAAGCACACCGTAGTTATGCCGAAAATGAGCATGACGATGGAGACTGGTGAATTGATTGGTTTTCACGTCTCTGAAGGGCAAGAAGTTAAAGCAGGAGATGTGCTCTTTGAGGTAATGACCGACAAGATCGACATGGAGGTCGAAGCGCCGGCAGATGGCAAAGTTGAAAAACTATTGGCAGCACCTGGTGCGGTACTTGAAGTTGGTAAGCCAGTTTTAACAATGGAGACTGAGACACAAGTTATCTCTTTTGATTTCTCAGAACCTACTGAAACTGCTAATCCAGCTGCGCCAAATTCAGGTCAAGTTATAGAAGTTAAATCTGATGAAGTTGCCAACTCTGGAACAAGCTCTGCAACAATCACTGGAACCATAAAGTCAGTTCCCGCTGCAAGAAAATTAGCTACTGAAAAAGGCGTCAACTTAAATTCGATAAAAGCAACTGGACCATTTGAAACCATCACCTATGAAGATGTAGCAAATGCAAATGTCCAGTTGGATCCACAGATTGCAAAGCGCAAAGAGGCGAACAAAGCGCTGATCGCAAAAGGTATAGAGCAAATGCTCTCGGTGCCACAGACCTCTTTCTCTCGTGCTTTACCAAGTAACTTACAAGGCAAAGTATCAGGCAAGGAGTCAAGCCAAGATCAGAGCGCATGGCATGCACAATTAATTAGCGCTTGGGCAAAAGTGCTCCGCTCCTTTAATCTGCAAGAACAATCAGCTAGCTCAGCTAACTCAGAGATTGGCGTTGCCCTCATTATCGAATCGAAATATGGCAGCGCGCTTCCAGTATTTAAAAACCCTGACCTAATGGAATTGGCTGCGCTTACTCAATTAGTGCGCACCACCACTGAACAAGCACGTAGCGGCAAAGTTCCGCTTGCGATGCTAAATGGCGCAACCACCACCATCTTTGATTTAACTCATTACCAAATGGCCGGAAGCAGACCTAACCTCTTTCCAAATCAGAGCACCGGACTTACTGTCGGTAGCAACGAAAACCTTTCGATCTCTTTAACTATCGATCTGCGAGCGCTCGATTTCTATGATGGCGCAGCGCTACTTGAAAAGCTGATCGCCCAGCTTTAAGGTGCGAAAATCCCGACTATTTGCACTTACGTGCCAGTAACTCACAAAAATGCTCACAAATGTCCTTGACCCTTGGGGTGTGCGATAGGACACTTCCTCTCAAGATTGAGAGCTTTTCCCCGAGCTCAACAGGGCTTCTAGAAACATCTAGGAGCATCTAGGAAAGGCGCAGGCTCAAAGGTGAGCAGGCAGATCGGGTGGCTATGAAACAGCGCGAGACGGAGCTAATCCTCCAAGCTGCGCGCCTGTACTACGAGAACGAGCTCTCCCAAGATGAAGTCGCCTCAAAGTTAAACACCTCACGTTCAAACGTCTCTCGCATGTTAACTGCTGCAAGGCGCTTGGGTTACGTAGAGATCCGCGTGATCGCTCCAACTTCCCGCCATGATTATTTAGCGCAACAATTAATTGAGAAACTTGGGATCGATGAGATCCAAGTAATCGCACCAGATCGAAATGACTTAGCGCTAAACGCAGTCGGTCGGGCCGCAGCACAATCCCTACAAAAAGGTTTACGCCCCAATAGCACTATCGCGATCTCTTGGGGGCGCGGACTTGAAGCGACCGTAGTTAATTGCCGCAAAGACAATATTCCAGGATTAAAAGTCACACAGTTGATGGGTTCGCTCTCTAATGTGATTACCTCGGTAAGCGCGGAAGAGGTGGGGCGCTCGCTAGCTCGAAACTTAAATGCAGATTTCATTCCATTTAATGCGCCAGTGGTTGTCAGCAGCCAAAAGAC
>CAZYJU010000140.1:0-2405 GCA_964647945.1 uncultured Actinomycetes bacterium
ATTAGCAATAAATCAGCAACTGTTTCGCCCGCAAGGCCAGTAATTACAGTTCTGGCACCAGTGACATCTAGTTCTACGCTCTTACGTCTTTCTAGTTTGCCGTTCTTAACATCGTATAAGCCGACTGCCATGCGATGTGGGCGTAGCTCTTTAGAGCCAGCCGGAACCAATGGTGCTTCTTGAATTACCGCGATCTCTTCGTACTTACCGTCAGCGATCTTTAACTCTGGGCGGAAGGTATTTACACCCGCTGTTTGTAGCCAAGTTTTGGTCCAAGCAGTCAGATCACGACCAGAAGTTGCTTCTAGTTCTACCAATAGATCACGGAGTTCGGTATTTCCCCAAGCATGCTTAGCAAAGTACTTCTTCAACCCCGCAAAGAAATTCTCTTTACCAACGTGAGCCACTAATTGCTGAAGCACTGAAGCGCCCTTTGCATATGTGATGCCATCGAAGTTGGTGCGAACTTCTTCCATGTTCTTCATATCGACGGCGATTGGGTGTGTAGAAGAGAGCTGATCTTGGCGATAGGCCCAATTCTTTCGTGCACCGGTGAATTCAGTCCATGAATTGGTGTACTTGGTGGCATTAGAAGATGTGTAGTAAGCCGCCCATTCTGCAAATGATTCGTTTAACCAGGTGTCATTCCACCACTTCATGGTTACTAAATCACCAAACCACATATGTGCCATCTCGTGGAGAATCACATTTGCACGCCAGTTATAAAGCGATTCGGTTACTTTAGAGCGATAAATAACGTAATCCTCGCGGAAGGTTACGCAACCAACATTCTCCATTGCGCCAGCATTGAATTCGGCGACGCACAATTGATCGTATTTCTCAAATGGATAAGGAAGGCCAAACTCTTTTTCGTAGAATGCAAAACCTTGTTTCGTTAGCAAGAAAAATTCTTCGGCATCAAGGAACGGCGCATAAGACTTACGGCAATAAAGTCCAAGTGGAATGGTCTTCTCGCCCTTATATTCATCGGTTACATAATGATATGGACCAGCCACAAAACAAGTTAGATAAGTTGAGAATCTCTGAGTCTTTGCATAAGTCCATCGATGTTTATCGCCACCTAGATCTTTACGCTCTGTGACTGGGCTATTTGAAATAACTTCCCATTTAGCTGGGGCGGTGACTGTGAATTCGTAAGTTGCCTTGAGGTCTGGCTGATCAAATGATGCAAAGGTGCGACGTCCATCGTTTGCTTGGTGCTGTGAGTAGAGATAGACCTCGCCATCTGCTGGATCTACAAATCTATGCAGGCCTTCTCCGGTCTTCGAATAGACCGCTTCCATCTCGATGACTAATTCATTATTTGCTGCCAAATTGTTGATAAACACGGATTCGCCGTCGTAATTTGAGGTATCAACTGGTTGACCATTTAAGGTAGCGCTGATAATTCGCTTGGCAACTGCATCAATAAATGTTGAGCTTCCAGGTGTCGCAAAGAAGGTAATGACTGCTTTACTATTGAAAGTCTCATCTCCAGTAGTTAAATCCAAGTCAACTTTGTAGTTATCTACCTTTAATATTGAAGAACGTTCAGCAGCCTCGACGCTGGTCAGGTTTATGCCTGGCATTACAACTCCCTTTGATGCTAGTTTGCTTTACAGCCAATTTGTTATTGCGCTATCCAATATGAAAGCGTTGCCCAATGCAACGCGATCGCATCCTGACCTATCGACTGCGCGGCAATCGCATCACCGAAGCCCAAGAGGCAGCGCTATTTGCGCATTGGCAAAAGTACGGCCTTCCTAACGATTTAGCTTTGAACTTGGATGAGATTTTCCCAACTTATACGACCCGCATAATGGAGATCGGATTTGGGATGGGTGAGGCAACTGCAATCTTGGCTAAGGAATTTCCAGAGACGGCATTCTTGGCTGTCGAAGTTCATCGCCCAGGAGTAGGGAAGTTGTGTGCAAGACTTGAGGAGAATAACTCTTCCAACGTAAAAATCTTACAAAACGATGTAATTGATGTAATTAATGATCAACTATCCGATGGTTCACTTGATGGCGTTCATATCTTTTTCCCAGATCCGTGGCCAAAGAAGCGCCATGTGAAACGTAGATTGATTACCCCTGAATTTCTTAAGTTGATTTATCCAAAGTTAAAGCGTGGTGGATTTATTCATGTTGCGACTGATTGGGTTCCGTATGCGGATTTCGTTTTGAAAGCCTTTGAGAATTCACCACAATTTCAAGGTGGAGTAATTCAGAGACCAACTTGGCGGCCAATCACAAGATTTGAAGGCCAAGGACTAGATAAAAATCACCGGGTTACCGATATGAGATTTGTTAGAGATTAACCTTCATACCTTGCAATTTTATCGATTCGTCTAATGTGACGTTCGTCGTTACTAAATGGCTCTGCGATAAACGCATCTAAAATTG
>CAZYJU010000141.1:0-2395 GCA_964647945.1 uncultured Actinomycetes bacterium
AATATCGGTTATCTGCCTGGAGAGTTGATGCAATTTCCTGGCGCTAGCGCTGGTTACATCTTAAATCTATTACTTAATTTCAGGCAGATTGATGATCGTATTTACCTAAATGAGTTAGCTGAGCGATTGCAGTTAGATCTAACCAGAAAGTTTCAAGATCTATCACATGGCAATAAACAGAAAGTTGGCATCGTGCAGGCTTTCATGCATAAGCCAAAACTCTTGATTTTAGATGAACCAACTTTAGGGCTTGATCCATTAATTCAACGAGAATTGCGCGGAATGATCGAAGAGGTCACGAAATTAGGAAGCACCGTGGTGCTCTCATCACATGTGCTAAGCGAAGTTGAGTCATATTGTTCCCGAATTGGATTAATTAATAAAGGCAAGATTGTAAAAGTTGGTTCACTTACAGAGTTGCGTAGTTCTAGGGTTCACAAAATCTCCATACTCTTTGAAGAAGCGGTGCCAACAGCAGCTGAACTACAGAGTGCAGGCGCACAGGAAGTTACAACGCAGGATAAATTAATAAATTTAGAGGTACGTGGTTCGATTGATCAAGTATTAAAAGTTATAAGCAAATATCAAGTTGTTGAAATTGATAGCCGCGAACTTTCTTTGGAGGAGGTGTTCTTCACTGAAGTTGGCAGCTAAATCGCCAAGCCTTGCCTTGATCTTTGGCGCGCTACGTGAAAAGCGGACCACAATTCTTGCCTGGTTTTTAAGTGGCGCGATTGCGATGTACTTTGAAGCGATTGCAATTGCAGCAGAGCTGCGCGATTATCCAGGTGGCGCAGTTGCGCTTGCTAAATCGATTATGCCGACCATCGAAGGGCTTCGAATAATCAGGTGGCCCGCTGATCGTTTAGATACTTTGGGCGGATACCTGGCCTATCACAACGTAGTGCTTTTCAATTATTTTCTAGCCCTCTTTGCCGCGGTCCAAGGTGCGAGGCTAATTAGGCATCTAGAGGAGAGCGGTGCGATCAATTTCTATTTATCTGCTGCAATCACAAGGCCAAAATTAATTGCGCTTCGATCTACAGCATATTTCATTTCGCAGATCATCATCTCATTTGGACTTGGTGCAGGTACTGCGTTAGCGCTAAGCGCCGAAGGGCAGCCAGATAATTACGGTGCATTTATTACCTTGTTAGCTGGTGGCATCTGTATCTTTCCATTCTTTGGCGCTGGTTTACTGATCTCTCAATTTATGAAAAATTCAAGGAGCGCATCTGGTGCAACCGCCATCTTGGTAACTTTGATTTATATCCTGAGCAATATTGGCGATAAGTACAGCTGGCTTACTTGGATTAAATACATCTCACCTTTTTATTATGCAAACTTAAGTCGACCGATGATTCCAGGTTTTGACACCAATTACTGGTCGTGGCTTGCGATGTTCTCCGCCGGAGCTATTCTGGTTTGGATCTCAATTAAGATTTTTGAACGACGAGATGTTGGCAGCGTTGCAGTTGAAAGATTTGAAAGAGGCGAGCGTAAGCGAATCGGTTTTGTACCAAAACATATGGTTGATGACATGTTATGGCGCCAACGCTATGGCTTGCTTGCATGGATCATAACTAGCGCTGCATTTATCGCAGTCTTTATCTCGATGATGAGCGGAATCATCGATATTTGGGAAGAGTTTGCTTTTTTACAACAATTTACTGCCAGTGGTTTTGGCGAAACTGCAGCACAACAATATTTAGCGATGGTCTATGAGGTGCTGCCGCCGTTCTTAGCGGGTTTTGTGATCACTCAAAGCTCTAAATGGACTTTAGATTTAACTCAAGGACGGACTCCGATTTTCTTAGCGACTCCGATTTCGATGACCAAAATAATTGTTAATCGCTTTGTCGCAACTCTGATTGGCGCAGAGCTGATAATTATCTTTGCCTTAGCTACCGTGGTAATTGGTAGTAAATTGCAGAATATTCAGGCATATCCTGCAGGAATGTGGCGAGTTTTCGTGATGTCTAATCTCTTCACCTTGGCCTTTACCGCTATTAATGCGCTACTTGTCGCGCTCTTGCATGGAAAGAGTGCCACCCAAGCCATCTCTATATATGTTGGCGCTGCATGGATGATCGTCTTTATGGCGCCCTATTTGAAGTGGCCAAGTTGGACGGTACGGTTTTCAATCTTCGATGCATTTGGCCATCCCTTTGTGAAATGGCCATCAACTACTAATTTTGCAGTGATTGCTACAGCAGTTGTAATTGGGGTTATTGGTAGCGTGCTTGTTTCAAATCGCAACGCAAAGACTTTATAGACAAACACTATAAATAAAAAAGCCCCAACCATTTCGGCTGGGGCTTTAATAATTTAATTTATGCAGCAACAACCGATACGGTTACGTTTGCAACGACATTGCCGTGCAATGAAACCTTTG
>CAZYJU010000142.1:0-2379 GCA_964647945.1 uncultured Actinomycetes bacterium
TCGCCTTAATAATCGTTATCGTTGGCCAAGTCGTTAGCCGCCAGAGAAAGAAGTCATGATTAACATCGTAAAAATGCATTGCCCAAGTTTTATACCTTAAATTTCCTTTAGCTTTTTGATTATATTTTTAAAATTATAAATCAGAGTTTTATTATCAGCGCTCTACCGAATAGTTCTCTTTAGTTTACTTAATGTAATTCAATTAGCACCAAAAGTGCGCACTATTAAGCGTCGAACCAATTCTTGATGCGTAGGACTATCTCATCAAGAGTCAAAATAAAGTCCATTTCAGATGTGTTGCTTCCCATCTTGAAACACTTGCCATAGAATATTGGTTTGTGAGCAGAAAGAAATTTGCAAAATTTATGTGGATCAGGTTATTTCTCTTTGTCGCGCTCATTACCAATCTTTCTTCACCAATCGCAAACGCAGCTATTACATGGAGTCAAACCTCAGTCTATGACACTTCCTATGACGGCAAGTCCTACAACAGCACTATCGATCTCGATTTCAGTAGCGCATACATTTTTGACAATGACCCCGATCTGATTAATTTTTATATTCAATTCAAAAATCTTCCAAATCCAAATATTTTTAATGATGGATTGGGCTCATATGGTGTAATTGGGCTTGACTACAACTTTGACAACGTTTACGAAATCTATCTTTACATTAATAAAGTGACTTTGAAGGGTGATAGATCCTCGGTTGAAGGATTTGCCTATGACGCAGTAAAGAAGTTATACACAAATTGTCGAACTAATATTTTTACAAATCTCGATGCTGGTTCTAAGTGGATAGGAATTGAAGTCTCAAGATCTTGCATAAATCTACCTCTCTCTTTCAATATGTACGGTTTTGCTGAATATAATTCCAATGCAAATCTAGATGCTTATGATTTTGCACCATGGCCCGCGATGAAAGTTAGCCTTCCTGGAAGTGCCACAGGTAGCAGTTCAGGAAGTTCTTCCGCAGGCTCTACATACTCATTGCCCGAGACTGTTCCAAATTCAAGTAAGAGTGCCACAAACTTCACGGAGCCTCCAAAGGATTTATCGAAATTATCTGAGCAGCTCTTACCTTCCGTAGTGACCGTTAAGTGTGACGCAGGCAGCGGAACTGGTTGGTCAGCAGACGTTCAAATGTCGCCAAGTTTAGTTTCTGCTGGCTTTAAGTCTTTAGTTATAACAAATCATCACGTTATTGAAGATTGCTTGGGTAACAAGAATGTCACTTTGGTTCTATCAAACGCCACATCGGTAGCAGGGAAGATCGTTTCTTGGAATGAATCTAATGATGTGGCAGGAGTCGCATCAAGTACTGAAATTCCTACTCTTCAATGGATTGGTGCACTACCCAAGCAGGGTTGGTGGGTTGGTGTTTTGGGGTCTCCGCTCGGTAAAGCAAACGTTCTTACAACAGGAATAGTTTCTTCCATTAATTCTTTGGCAAAGACGTTTACATTAACTGCACCAATAAATCCTGGGAATTCTGGTGGACCGGTTTTTGATTCAACCGGAAGAGTACTTGGTTTAGCAACCTCTAAAAATTTACTTTCATCCGGTGCTCTTGCAGAGGGTTTTGGAAACGCTCATGGTGTGCCTTTATTGTGCTCAACGGTAATTATTTGCTCATCGGAGAAAGATCCCTGGGGAAGCGTTTCAAAATTTGCAGCTATTTCTGCAGCCGAATTAGAGGCTGCTGCAAAAGCCGAAGCAGAAGCCAAAGCCAAAGCCGAAGCAGAAGCCAAAGCAAAGGTTGAAGCAGAGGCCAAAGCCAAAGCCGAAGCTGAGTTGGAAGCAAAAATGCGAGGGGAGATGCGAAGTCGTTGTATTGATTTCAACGGAAAGTTGGAATTGGCAATTTTCAATGCTAACAGCGCTAAGTTAACTTACCCTTCTTCCTCATCAGTATTTGCTGGAATAGTATCTATCGCACCATCTGCTTTAGATTGCGACTTCATCAATGTCACAACTTTTGCTTCAGAATTGCAGAGCAAAGAGAGAATATTGATGTCGCTTGAAGGTTCAATTACAAATGCAATAGCGAACGCCAAGACAAATTCGATCAAAAAGACGACTATCACGTGTGTAAAAGGGAAATCCACTAAGAAAATTACGGCAGTAAATCCAAAGTGTCCTGCTGGGTATAAGAAGAAGTAGACTTCTAGCATGACCAACATCGGAAATATGTATGGCCCTAATTTCACGTTTCTTGGGATTCCAGCGTGTGATTTAGATAAACCAGAAACATATAAAGGTGCAGACATCATCATTGTTGGTGCACCAATTGATAGCGGTACGTCTCATCGCTCGGGTGCAAAGTTTGGCCCTCAAGCAATTCGTATGGGGGATTACTTGCCTCATGATGGCGAACGCC
>CAZYJU010000143.1:0-2375 GCA_964647945.1 uncultured Actinomycetes bacterium
ACTTTTGTTTGTACTAAATCTGGATCAAAGTTAATTTGGACCAAGAAAATTGAGAAGAAAAAGCCGGCACCGATTCCTTCGGCAGCACCAACTACTGAATCAAAACCAGTTGAACCAGTAGTTCCAGCGCCAACGGTTTCGCCAACAGTTGCACCAACACCAGAAACAATTATTCGAAATAACGGTCCAAAAACTGCGGCTGGACGAGCAGCGGCAGAGCCGATTTATAAAGCGCTTAATCAAATATCTGCAGAACTCTTTCAAAGATCAGCTTCGGTTAAACGAGGTAATGCACAGATCATGAGCGACGAGCCAAATAACCCACTGATTGAGGTAACAAGAGTTAATGTAAATCGCACCATTGAGATGATGCGTGCCATCGTGCCTGATTTTCCCGATAACGAAGTCTTTCTTTTTAGAGATATCGCTTGGTTAGAAAAATCAAAGATCAAAGATGTTTGTCCTAATTTAATTAATGACCAGAAAAATAATGGTTGGGCAAATGCTGGTTGTAATAAGTATTGGGTAGGTAGTTTGGGAGATTACGAGCGACCTGGAACTTATCAATACACCCCAAGACATTCTGCTAGAACCTTACTTGGTTTCTCAGGTTCTCATGAGACAGTGCATTTGATTCAAAGTGGTAATGCAAATGGCAATTGGGAGAAATTTCCTGCCTGGTATCGCGAAGGCTCAGCAACTGTTGGTGCCGGGTTGGTTATGGTCTCCTTAAGCGATTTTGCAAATGGAGATTACTCAGCACTAGATGATTGGGAGAACAACAGTTGGTCTAAGCCTCGCTGTAAAGCAGTTTTTGATAATTGGAAAGTTAAAAATGAGGCTTGGGGTCACGGACTAACTAATAATTGCGAATACAGCGTCGGTCGTCGAATGGTCGAATATTTAGTTGCCAAAGATAAGACCTTCGATAATATCCGTAAGGTTTACGATGCCGTTGGCCCAAATATGAGCTTTAACGACGCATTTAAGAAATACCATGGCATGGAACTGTCACAGTTCTTCACTGAAATCGAAGGCTGGCTGGAGCAACTTGATTGGGCAGTTGCGAATACTTACTGATCAATTAAAACTGATTAATTAAATTAAAAAATTATTAACGAGCAGTTAGTGCAAGCGCTGAATTAAAGGCTTCAACTACTTCATCCTTGCTCCATGGCTTTGGAGCTTGAGTGATGAAGAAATCTTTAAGCGCAATATCAGCAAGTTCATCGATATCTTTCGATTCAAAGCCAAGGCTTGATAGCACTGGGAAGTTAAGTTCCTTTAGGATCTGGCGCACTTTATTGATCACACGCGAACCATCTCTGGTGCCATCTTGTGGCAAGCCCATCGCATCGGCAATACGTTCCATCTTCTCTGGAACTACGCGTGCTTCGCGAGTAAGGGTCTCAACTAAAACTAATCCAATGGTTAGCCCATGTGGAACATGCTTAAGTCCACCGATTGCTTGGCCCAATGAATGTTCTGCAGTGCAATCTGAGATGTTCATGGTTAATCCAGCCATCATGGAACCTGCGGCCATATTTGCACGCGCAACTTTGTCATTGCCATCTTTGTATGCAGCGACAATTGCTGGTGTCATCAAACGGACTGCTTCATAACCAATCGCATCACCAATTGGTGTTGAGCATTTAGCGATAATTCCGGCGATGCCTTGTGCAAGTGCATCGATACCAGTGTTTGCAGTCATCGATGGTGGCATTGAATATGTAAGTACTGGATCTACTAGTGCAACTTGCGCACGGAGATTTCCATTTGCGATTCCAGCTTTGCGTCCCGCCTCTGGGTCAGAGATAACGGAACCACCAGAAACTTCAGAACCAGTTCCTGCAGAAGTTGGAAGTGCAATCAAAGGAATAGTTGGGTTTGGATATACCGGCGCTTTTGATTGGAATTCACGGAAGGTGCAATTTAATTGTGCGCAAAGACGTGCGGCTTTAGCAGTGTCGATTACTGAGCCGCCACCAAGTGCGATCACCGAATCGCATCCAGCTGCTTTCAATGCGCTGATTGCATCTTCGACCATTTGAATAGTTGGTTCTCCAGCTGGTTTTTCAAAGATAGTTACGTTTGAAGCTGCTTTTACCTTATCGATTAGCGCAGCAGCTGCGGGATTGAATTTTTCGATGCCTTCATCCACCATCAAGAATGGTTTCTTGCTATCTACTTCCTTGATTACTTCTGGAAGGGTCTCTGCGATTCCTTCGCCGAAACGGACCTTTACTGGCAGGTGATTATTGAATGCATGAATGTTTTCCATGTTTTTACCCTATCGTTTCTCGAAGTTATTTAACAGGTTTAATCTCGCTGGTGGCGATGTGATCAAGGAAATAATCAACTAGCGCTTGGGCTCT
>CAZYJU010000144.1:0-2365 GCA_964647945.1 uncultured Actinomycetes bacterium
AGAGACCATTCCTCGAATCATCGATGCGCCAAGCAATGAACCCACAGTCATAAAAGCAACTAACATCAACGCAAAATAATCTGCGGCAGTTACTGCGATTGCCCAATTAGCAAGCGATGGCGCGGCAAAAGCAAGAATGGCAGTTGCAATAGTTCCGGCAACGAAAGATCCAATCGCTGCAGTAGCAAGCGCAGCTCCAGCGCGACCTCGTTTGGCCATTTGATGGCCTTCAAGCGCGGTAATTACCGAACCAGATTCTCCGGGAGTATTTAAAAGAATTGAGGTCGTAGAACCGCCATACATTGCGCCGTAGTAAATAGCTGCGAACATGATCAATGCAGAGGCAGGACTGACTGAATATGTAATTGGTAGAAGTAAGGCAATTGCCAAAGCCGGGCCAATACCGGGAAGAACTCCAACCAAAGTTCCAAGAATCGTTCCGATTAACCCAAACATCAGATTATTTAGCGTCAATGCGCTAGCAAAACCATTTAAAAGGGATTCGATGTTACTCATGAAAATATCCCTTTAAGTAAACCGGCCGGCAAATTTACATTTAAAAACTCTGTGAACGTCAGGAAAACTATCAATGAAAATATCAGCGCGATTAGCAAGTTACGAATTAACTTGCGCGCACCATATGCATATCCCACGCCGAAGAAGACCACTGTTGATGCAATTACAAATCCTGCGCTTTCGATTAAGAACGGGTAGGTAAGAATTGATGCAGCAACCGTGCTTAAGGTCTTCCAATCGGTCTTTGCCTTAATCTCGCCGAATTCAGTTCCCTCTGGTTGTCCATAATTTCCTCGCAGGATTTCAATTGCAAGAATAATTGAAACTGCGATGATGAAGATCCCGATAATGGTCGGAAAAACTTGGGGGCCAACGCTTCCAGATCCTGGCGGCACCAACATATTGTTGGTATCAATTAAGACAATGATTCCAAGCAGCAGAAGAGAGCCCGCAAATGCGAGCTCTCCTACTGCTTCTTTCTTAAAAGTTTTCAATCAGGGCTGACTTTTACGCCAAACCTAGACTGACAAGCAGCTTAGTAATTGAAACTGTCTGATCTGAGATGAAAGACTTAAAGTCGTTTCCACGCTCATCTAGATTGGTCCAATCCTTCGCTTTTAGCGTTGCCTTCCAAGCATTTCCCGCACGAACTACATCGGCTACCTTGATGAAGTTAAGACGATCAGCTGGAGAGATATCTCCAGGAACATCGAATCCACGCCAGTTACCGAAGGTCAATGGAATACCTTGTGATACCAAGGTCTTACCCTTGATTGTTGCTAGACGCTTTGGTGAAGAGACTGCAAGTACGCGAAGCTTTCCAGCGCTCACATAAGAAGCAAACTCAGAGGTTCCGGAGACACCTGCAACGGTCTGCTTTGAGAGTACAGAGGTAGTTACTTCGCCACCACCTGCATATGGAACATAATTCATATCAGTAGCTTTTACGCCAACTTGCTCGACTAGTAGACCCATGAATACATGGTCAACAGTGCCCTTTGAGCCACCAGCGATTGGCATCGCCTTTGGATTTGCCTTGATGTCATCTAGTAATTGATTGATTGTGCGGTACTTAGATGATGCAGGAACCACGATTGCTTCCCACTCGCGCATCAAACCAGAGATATGAGTATTGTCAGTTAACTTCAACTTTGACTTCGTTGAGGCAACACCTGCAACCATTGCAAAACCATTGATGAATGCAACGTCGCTGCGCTTCTTCTGATCTTGGAAGTAGCCAAGTCCTACTGTGCCTGATCCACCTGACTTATAGGAAACGGTGTATTCGTTTAGCATGCCTTCTGCCTTCATGGCATCTGCAAATGCAATTGCAGTGGTTCCGTAACCGCCACCAACACCTGATGATGCAACCCATTCAAGTTTGTTGATTGGCTTTACATCCGCATACCACCACTTCTGCTGGCCCTTTAAAGTTCCAGTAGTTACAACTAGGCAAGTTAAGTCGCTGTTATCGACGCCACGACCTGGAGCTTTAGCACCAGCACGGATGCAATCGTCGCCAACTTTCGCTTTACCAGCAGGTACCCATGCAGCATTTGCTGTTGGCCCACTGCTGATTAGAAGCGCAACTGCTGTAAATGTTGCAGCTACGCTAAGAAACTTCTTTGTTCTCATTAGCTCATCTCTCTTTTCCCGCGTTGATTTTGATGCAGGAATGAGATGAACTTATAGAAAATTCGGCGAAAACTAAAGGGTATTAAAGGATTTTGGATAACTTTTTGATTACTTAATCAATCAATTAGGTCAGAAACTTCAATTCCTAGTCGACCTAGTTCGGCTCTGCCCCCATCGATTGCAGTAAGCACGTATGGCTTACCGTCAGGAGCGA
>CAZYJU010000145.1:0-2338 GCA_964647945.1 uncultured Actinomycetes bacterium
CATTAAATCCATATTTCTGCATTCCAACTAGATCTGCATGACCAGGACGTGGTCTTGTTAATGGTGCGTTTCTAGCAAGATTGCCAATCTCTTCATGTGGCACGGGATCTGCCGACATAACCTTCTCCCATTTCGGCCACTCGCTATTGGCGACTTCAACACTGATTGGACCACCTTGTGTCTGGCCAAGTCGGACACCGCCTGTTATTCGTACTTTATCGGCTTCAAAGCTCTGCCTGGCTCCGCGACCAAAACCTAATCTTCGTCTAGATAACTCATGATCAATATCTTGAGTTGTGATTTCAATGTGTGAAGGCATCCCCTCAATGATTCCCGTTAAAACAGGACCATGTGATTCCCCTGCAGTCAGCCAACGCATAACCGAATTATTTCAGATAAATCCTATTCTTATCGCCAATTATTCCGATATTCCCTTGAAGTCCTAAATCCCATTAGAAATCCCATTAAGAGGTAAAAACGAGCGATGTTAGAAGAATGATCGATTGGCATAAAAGAAACCTAAAGCCATGAATGGAGCCATAGGAATTTTGATTCCATACAAAGCCTTGAATCCTTCTCTTTTGGCCCTGTTTAAAAATATCAATATCGATATTAGTAGCGCAGCCAATAACGAATAGAACCACCACTCATAGCTCCAATTAAATTGAGAACTCCAAATCTGAATACCTGCAGCTAGTTTGATATCCCCTGCACCCAGGAACTTTGAGGTAAGAAACCAAAGCGCAATCGCAAGAATCAAAATCGAAAGGGTCTCGCTACTCAACCAGATAAATGATGAGAATATGAACGGGTATGTAAGCCAATTAGGAATCTTGTGTTCCCGAATATCTATGATTGTTGCAATGATTAGAACTAAACTTACGAAAATTAGTGGTAGTTGATTCATTTCCGATCTTTTAACTCAGCCAGAGCGGCCGTCTTCAGGATTGGAGACATCAATTTTCGATCAATCACAAAGCCAGTCATGAGATGAATTTGATCAATTGCTTGGTGAACTAAAAGATCAATTCCGCTAATAACCTGCCCTTGCCATTTATCAGCTAACGAAGTTGGCCAAGGATCGTACAGTGACTCAAAGAGCACTCCTGAGCCTGCTGGTAAATTATCTGCCACCCCTTTAGGAGTTGTATTTATAACTAAATCGGAATCAAGTCGCACATCTTCCCAGCTTAAGAATTCAAGTTCCGCCTGCTGGACTATCTCGCGAATCAATTTCTCGCGGCCTGTAGAACGATTGATAACTTTTATTCTCCGATCAGGGGCATCCACTGCAGCTATCGCTGCCCTGGCTGTTGCTCCCGCTCCAATGATTGTCACAGTTTCAAAATTTTGTACCTCATTCTCTGCTAACGCCCAGATGAATCCCGCAACATCAGTAGAAGTTGCAAACCAGCCTTCAAGAGTAGGAATTAGAGTGTTTGCAGAGAAAATTTGTTTTGCAAGTGGATCAACCACATCAGCTACTTTAAAGATAACCTCTTTAAGCGGCATGGTAAGTGAGAAACCAATCCAATCTGCTGGCGTTCTATCGACCTCTCGGATAAATCCTTCTAATTCGTTCTCCTTAACTTCAACAGCGTCGTATTTACCTTCTATACCCAATGCTAAATAGGCTGCATTATGTATAGCGGGAGAAAGTGAATGAGAGATGGGCGAACCCAAAACCGCAGCTCGCTTTCTCATTTGAATAGGCCCCCTTTTACATTTCTTTGGAACTCTATTTTCCACTTAAGGAATTCATCGTGGGACTTGGTAAACCTAGTATCTCCAGGTTTAACAGTAATGAAATAGAGCCAATCACCAGCTGCAGGCTTCATCGCAGCTTTTAGCGCAGCTAAACCTGGGTTGCCGATAGGACCTTTGGGCAGTCCATAGTAACGATAAGTGTTATAAGGAGAATCAATCTTCGTAGATGCTGTGGTTACCCAGATTGAGCCACGTTTTTTCAACGCATATTGAACTGTCGCATCTAGTTGCAGCGGCATGCCAATTTTTAATCTGTTATAGATAACACGCGATACCTTTGGGAAATCCACCGGATCACCCTCTGCTTGTATCAAGGATGCAATTATCAATTTCTCATATGGTTTTTCACTCTCAAAAAATCCGATTCCTGATGCCACTTCTACAAACCGATCCACCATTTTCTGGAGTGCAGAATTACTGGTTGCATCTTTTGCAAAAGAGTATTGAGCTGGGAAGTAGATACCTTCTGAATTGGAAAAACCTTCTGGAATTACCAATTGTTTTAGCGCTTGATCGAGATTAGTGAAATTGTTCCTTGCCATTTTTTCAAAGATCTCACTTCTCCAATCAC
>CAZYJU010000146.1:0-2313 GCA_964647945.1 uncultured Actinomycetes bacterium
GCTTTCGCTGTCTCACGATTACGTGCCTGTAAATCGGCAATCGCATCTACTAACGAACCTTTAGCCATCTTGGTAGCGCCATCAATTCCGAGTTGTGCTGCAACCTTCTTCAACTGCGGAAGTGTCATCGCAGCAAGTTCAGGGCTCTCGGAGCGTACTTTTGTATCTTCTGACATTTATATCCTAATTAGATTCTTAAACCTTAACTTCCCAAGATTTGGATTTTCTAGATTTTCGATTTTCTAGTTAATCAAAAAGAGAAAAGTTTTGATTTTGATTGATTATCAGTTTTGAAGAGCCATATCGGCTTAACTGATGGCTTTAGCGTAGCAGAGGGGATTAAATATTGGAAACTTGGTATCCGACCCTTGAAATCTCAAGGTTTTCAACGGTAAAGCCTGCCCCTGCTGCTCGCACCAAATCTTCCAGCTCATGATTTAGATCTGCATCAACCAAGAGCGCTAACACGGATGGGCCAGCGCCTGAGATGAAAGCTGGCACACCTGCAGCCCGTAATTTGCTCATTAGTGCAAATGATTTTGGCATTGCTGATTCGCGATATTTCTGATGTAGAAAATCCTCGGTAGCAATTAATAGTAAATCTGGTCTGGTTGTTAGCGCTTGGGTAAGTAGCGCAGTATTTATAGAGTTTTTTACCGCATCTTGATGCGGGATGCTCTCTGGCAACATTTTCCGTGCTTTAGATGTTGGCACATTGTTTGCTGGGATAAAGGCTACTGCGGTAATTCTTGGAGATACCTCTAATTTGATTGCATCAGCAAAATCGTTACCTGACCAAGAAAGTACTGCGCCGCCAAATAGCGCTGCCGCCACATTATCTGGGTGGCCTTCCATCTCAGTTGCCAAAGTCAGCAAATCGTTATCGCTCATTCGATCTGCGCCACCAACAACCAAAGATCTAGATAAAACCAAACCACCGACAATTGCGCTAGCTGATGAACCTAAACCACGTCCATGTGGCAGATTATTTAGTGCTCTAAGTGCAAGTCCTGGATACTCTTTTTTGGACAGTCCTAGAAATTCCCAACCTTTATGGATTGCTTTGACCACCAGATTCTTCTCATCTTTAGTGACTTCATCTGCGCCTTCACCGGCAACATCAATATCTAAATTCTTATCATCTAGTACTTGCGCGATATAACGATCGCGTTTCTCTAAAGCAATTGCAAATGAATCAAAACCTGGGCCAACATTTGCAGAGCTAGCCGGAACTTTTACTTCATAAGCGCTAGCGCGAAATGTCACTCTCGCCATTTATGCAAGGCCTAACTTCTCTGCCGCGATCTTTGCATTTACCGGAACCACGATTGGATCGGCAGCTGCCTCTAGCGCCCACTGAATATCTTTCAATCCATGCCCAGTAACGGTAATTACGATGCGACGACCCTTTGGAAGATCGCCTTTTGCTTGAAACTTTAAAAGACCGGCAATTCCAGCTGCAGATGATGGCTCAACAAAGACGCCTTCCTTGGCTGCTAACAATCTATAGGCATTTAAAATCTCTTCATCAGTTACCGAATCAATTAATCCACCAGACATATCTCGGGCATTAGTTGCCCCTTGCCATGATGCAGGATTGCCGATGCGAATCGCAGTTGCGATAGTTTCGGGTTTTTTAACAACTTCCCCGCGCACGATTGGCGCTGCACCCTCTGCTTGAAAGCCCCACATCTTTGGCAATCTAGATGATTTGCGATCTTCGCGATATTCCAAATAACCCTTCCAGTATGCAGTGATATTTCCGGCATTTCCAACTGGAAGTACATGGTAATCCGGTGCATCATTTAGAAAATCAATAACTTCAAAGCTTGCAGTTTTCTGTCCTTCAATTCGATAAGGATTGACAGAATTCACCAACGCAACTGGATAATTTTCAGAGAGCTCTTTAGCCAAAGTTAAGCAATCATCGAAGTTGCCATCTACTTGCAGGATTTTGGAGCCATGCACTACTGCTTGAGCCAATTTACCCATTGCAATTTTTCCTTGCGGAATTAGAACTGCTGGAACCATATTTGCATGCGCTGCGTATGCAGCAGCTGATGCTGAGGTATTTCCGGTGGAGGCGCAGATTACTGCTTGCGCACCATCTTCAGCTGCCTTTGAAATTGCCATCGTCATGCCGCGGTCTTTAAATGAACCAGTTGGATTAACGCCTTCGAACTTCAACCAAATCTCATTGCCCAAAATCTTTGAGAGATTGGTAGCTTCAACTAACGGAGTGCCACCTTCACGTAAAGTAACAATTGGAGTTTTACTAGAGACCGGAAGTCGATCTCGATACTCTTCGATGAC
>CAZYJU010000147.1:0-2306 GCA_964647945.1 uncultured Actinomycetes bacterium
ACCTATATTTCTTGCCCTGATATGAGGAAGGGATTTGGCTACTAAATCAATTTCTAATGGCGGTATAGATAAAGCAGCTCCAACATCACGGATCGCATGTCTAGCTCTATAAGTATCAAACATCGCTACGGTAGCAGCGCGCTCGTGATATGAATTAAAAACTTGATCATAGATTTCTAATCTTCTAGCTGATTCCACATCAATATCGATATCTGGAAGCGCATTGCGAAGTGGAGAGCAGAATCTCTCCATTATTAAACCGAGCGATAACGGTTCAACCCCCGAAATACCTAGTAAGTGACAGACCAGCGATCCGGCACCGCTACCGCGAGCCGCAATCCGAATTCCAGAATCACGAGCTCTTTTTGCGATATCAGCAACAGTGAGAAAGTAGGACTCATAACCGAGCTCGTTGATAATTCTTAACTCTTTTTCGAGACGATTGATTAAATCTGGTTGATTTTTATCGCTATACCTCGAAGAAATTCCGGCAAAAGATCGCTTTCGTAGTATTTCTTGTAATTCTGCATGGCTCTTTGCTCCGGATAGCTCTGGTTCTGGCAAATGAATTGTGTCGATTCCGATATCTGACTTTAGAGAAAGCCGGGCACTCTCTCCCCATTCTCTTGTGGTCTTTAAAATTTTTCTCCCATCACGCTCTCCGGCTGCTCTAGAAATTAAATCTGCCAATATGAACATATCTTCGCTGCTCTTTAAAAAAGCTTCTGCATTACTTCGCTCAACTACATTTCTATGTAGCGGCAATAATTTTCGGGATGCATCCAATACGTCGGCTAATGGAGCATCGCTTCGCTCTTTCATTCTCACTTCATTAGTCAATATGGCGGGTAAATCATTATCTATTGCAAATGCCAACATTTTGGCAGCATGGCTAGTAGATTTTAATCCGGATTCGGTTAAATGCGATACACACTCAATTCCTTGATTTTTAAAGATATCTTTAGTTCTATTAAATAGAGATAGAGCTTCATTATTACGTTTATGAAATAAGGCTTTGCTTATATTCGAGCTAGGTCCATATAAAGCTAGTAATTTAGCGGCATGATTACTATGTTTTTCAAAGAAATCCAAAGTAATAGGGGTATCTGATTTCTTTATCTCAGTTACTAGCCGAACTAACGAGCTCCAGTTTCCTGGAGTTGCTAGCAAGGTAACACGTGATTTATTTTCATACTCAATATCTATTCCTATAATTGGCGCAATCGAATTTAATTGACAACTTTTAGCAAATCGAATTGCTCCTGCCAGAGTATCCCGATCGGTTAATGCAATCGAGTCCATTTCCAGTTTGGCAGCATGCTCGACTAATTGATCTGGAAGGGTTGTTCCGTATTTAAATGAATAACCGCTTGCTAGATGGAGATGGGTAAAACTCATTTTAAGCAGGCCTGGATGTAGGTCTTATCCGCCAAATTGGCTGAGTTGGATTTATAACTTCTTCGCGCTCAATTTCAAATGTAGTCATTGCGCCAAGTGGCGCAGCTTCGACTCTCCATAAAATTCGAGATCCATCATCTGGGCGATAAAAACCATCCCCTGCTCGATTCCACCATTCCCCTGATTCCCGCCAAGTTGAAAGGATTGAATGAATTCGAAACCGTCTGCCACGGAATGTGAATTCGACTGGCTCGCCACCAGATAGATAGAGCTCGTAAGGTTTTTCGAACATTTGTTCGAACCTTAGCGAGTGGCTCTGACTAGGCGCAACCCCCGCGTGTCATGGGCCAATTTAGTTGAATCTTCAAATAATTTATCTATACTTTTTAGCACTACCGTCTCTGAAAGGACACCATGGATATCCTCCTAGTAATAGGTCGCGTGCTCTTCGCGTTGATCTTCATCAACTCTGGAATTGCACACATAACCCAGATGCAGGCAATGACAGGTTATGCGCAGTTCAAGAAGGTACCAGCTCCTAAATTGGCAGTTATTGTCACTGGTCTGATGATTATCATCGGCGGCCTTTATATTGCATTTGGCGTATATGCAGATCTTGGCGCCTTATTACTTGCGGTCTTCCTAGTACTAACCGCATTTATGATGCATAACTTCTGGACAATTACCGATGCACAGGCAAAACAAAGTGAAATGATTAATTTCTTCAAGAACCTTTCACTTGCCGGTGCGGCTCTAATCATCTTCGTGATGGTTGGAAGCGGCGTAGATTTCGGACCAAGCGTTACCGAAGGTTTCTTTAACCTTTAAGAAAAGTTAACTGAAAAGCCCTTGGGAGACCAGGGGCTTTTCCTTTTTTCTAGACTATCTTTATTTGGTGGAAATTCTTA
>CAZYJU010000148.1:0-2299 GCA_964647945.1 uncultured Actinomycetes bacterium
CGCGACCGACTGTGGTCTTTCCAGAACCTGATTCTCCAACTAAACCAACGATTTCACCTGGGAAGATTTCAAGATTGAAATCTTTAACTGCAGTAAAGGCTGGAATTCGACCGCGCTTTGGGTATTCAATAGTTACATTCTCAAGTTTGATAACTGGCGCTGGTTTGTTGGGTGTATCAAACTTTAGTTCGCGCTTTGCGCTCTTTCCTAAAGAAGGCACAGCTGCAAGTAGCTCTTTGGTATACGGATGTGTTGGGTTGTAGAAAATCTGTTCAGAGGTTCCGGCCTCTACAACTACGCCATCTTTCATAACCAAGATGTCATCAGCCATATCAGCGACCACGCCCATTGCGTGTGTAATCAGCAAGATTGCAGAGTTCAAACGAGTCTTTAGGCCACGCATCAAATCCAAGATCTCAGCTTGAACTGTTACATCCAGCGCGGTTGTCGGTTCGTCAGCAATCAAAATCGCAGGATCACATGCAAGCGCTTGTGCGATCATCGCACGTTGGCGCTGACCACCAGATAGCTGGTGCGGATATTTGTCGATTGAAATCTCTGGCTCTGGAATTTCCACCATCTTTAAGAGTTCAAGAGCGCGCTCGCGAGCCTCTTTAGGACCCATATCAAAGTGGATACGGAGCGTCTCAATGATTTGAAAACCAATTGTGTAAACAGGATTAAGTGCAGTCATTGGTTCTTGGAAGATGTATGCAACTTCTTTACCACGGAATTTGCGAAGTAATTTGGCGGGTGCGCCATTCATCTCTTCGTCTTTGACTTTGACGCTACCGGTCATACGAGCATTTGATGCTAAAAGACTCATAACACCTAGCGCAGTTGTGGATTTACCAGAACCTGATTCTCCGACGATCGCAAGGACCTGTCCTGGATGTAAGTCGAAGTTCATATTTTTAGCAGCTGGATACCAAACTCCATCTACCCAAAACTCAACAGTGAAGTCCTTAACTGAAAGGACCGGTGCATTAGCTGAAGTGCTCAACTTGCACGCTCCTTTCTAGAAACGCGTCGTCGTTGACGAGGGTCAAAGGCATCGCGAAGCCCATCACCAATGAAGTTGATAGATAGCGCGATTGCGATGATAAAGAATCCTGGCCACCAGAATAGATATGGACGGGATGTGAATGAATCTTGATAGGTGCTAATTAATAGACCTAGCGATACATCGGGTGCAACTACACCAAAACCAATATATGAAAGCGCAGTTTCAAGAAGAATTGCAGATGACATCAAAAGCGTTACTGAAACGATGATGATACCGACAGCGTTTGGCAGGATGTGCTTGAAGATGATTCGGCGATTGGATGCTCCAGCAACACGAGCAGCATCTACGAACTCCATCTCACGAAGTTTCAAGAATTCTGCGCGCACCAGTCGCGATAAGCCAGTCCAGGCAAAAAGTCCCAAGTAAATCGCAAGGAATCCAGCGCCTAGATTTCCATAACGGAAACCAATCACAGATCCGATGATGATCGCAGGAACTGTGATTACGAAGTCAACTAAACGCATCAAAACCGATTCAACGATTCCGCGATAGTAACCAGCGATAGCTCCGATTACGGTTCCGAGTACACCACCGATGATTCCGATGACAAATGCCACCATTAGTGAACGTTGCGCACCACGCATCACAAGCGCGAAGTAATCACGGCCAATATCATCTTGGCCAAATGGGTGTTCGCCTAATGATGGTGGGAATAATTGAAGGGTTGGGCAGCCAACATTGCCGTTGTCGCACTCTTCAAAACGTAGCTCTGGGATATCTTCGATTGAGTATTTCCACCAACCATTGATTTTCCATGGGCCAATCTTGAAATCCAACGCGGTATTTACAACCAGAATGATGCCGACCAAGGTAAAAATCGCCACCATTGCTGCTCGGTGATGGATAAAACGCTTGAAGACGATTTGGCGTTGTGAGAGTCCTTCGACTTCCTTTAGCGCAATTGCATTCTCTGCCGCATCGGTTTGGGCGGTCTCTTCGATATTTCTTTTAAATAGTTTGAATGAAGCCATTACTTTCCAGCTCCTGTTCTCACACGCGGATCGAGCACGCTATATAGAAGGTCTGCCACCAAGTTTGCAGTCACTGCCAAAGTTGTAGTGATCAAGGTAGCTCCCATCAAGAGATTTAAGTCGAAAGTTGAAATAGCTCTGCGGAAGACCGTACCCATTCCAACCCAACCAAATACCGATTCGGTGATAATCGCTCCACCGATGATTCCAGCGATATCTACCACCACAATTGTTGAGATCGGAATCAAAGTGTTACGGAATG
>CAZYJU010000149.1:0-2298 GCA_964647945.1 uncultured Actinomycetes bacterium
ACTTGATTGCAAATACCAAACGGTTGAAGAGGCTACCCACTGGAACGCCACCTTTGCCGGTGTATGTGGTGTTCTTCTGACCATTTGGTGAGGTGTCATCTGGGTAATCGAATTCAACTGGGGTCTCTGACTTACCGCCGATAATCGAATAATCAGGGACATTCTCACCGAAGTAGATACGTGGCTCGAACTTACCTAAACCACCAGTTGGAGGAAGATCTCCAACTACGAAGTTTGGCTTACCATCTGGGTCAACCGTGTTACCAAATGCGGCAACAAAACCAAATCCATGGGTGTAGACCAAGTGATCGTTAATCCAGTTACGAACTGGATTGCCTTCGATATTTAATTCGCGGACAGCAACCACCGTATCGCGCTGTACGCCGTTAACTTTGTAACGATCAATATCGAGTGAATCTGCGAAAGAGTAGTAAGGCTTGATCTGTTGCAACTGGCGGAAGGTTGCTGAAAGCACATTTGGATCCATCAAACGAATATTTGCGATGGTGTTTGCATCGTTAGATAGCTGACCCGCGGTAGCACTTAGAGTTGCGTTGTAATCCTTTATCTCAACTCCATTTAAATCATATGCCGTACGGGTTGCTTCAATGTTGCGTTGGATATATGGGGCTTCCTTTACTGATTCGCTTGGCTTAACTTGGAATTGCTGGATAAGCGCTGGATAAATAGTCTGAATCAACAATGAAGAGACCACGAGAAGACCAATACCAAGTACTGGCAATGAGATGGTCTTGCGGAAGATGTTTGCAAAGAAGAGGCCAGCACATACCAACGCAATTCCTGCCAAAATCACTTTAGCTGGGAGCAACGCATTTACATCGGTGTAAGTAAGACCGGTGATCAGACGATTCTGTTTTAACGCTAATCCATAACGATCAAACCAATATCCAGCAGCTCTTGCTAGGACAATAAATCCAATCAAAACTGAGATTTGAACTCTTGCTGCAACGGTAATTACCGAATCTAACTTTTGACCTGGGGTTGGGATTCGAATTCCGCCATATAGGTATTGAACTGCAATTGCAGCGATTAATGAGAGAACAAAAATAGTTGTAACGAAACCAATTAATGATTGATAGATAGGTAATTTAAAAGCGAAAAAAGAGATATCCATGTTGAATTGCGGATCTTTGACTCCGAATTCAGTTGCATTAGTAAATTGCAACCACTGAGACCACAAAGGTGTTGCTGCGGAGCCAGCCATGTAGAAGACAAGTGCAAAGATTCCGAATGCAAAGAGGCGACGCTTTGGTTCGATTTGGGTGCGATATCGCTCTAAGTTATCAACTTCGATTGCCATCGGTGCATAAACTGGGCGATTGCGATAAGCGATGATGACGTTTGCCAAAACTGCGAGCGCGGTGATCAGACCCGCGCCGATGAATAGAATTACTTTGGTAAATAGAGTTGTACTCCAGACAGAGGCAAAGCCCACTGACCTGTACCAAAGAAGATCTGCATAAAACGAGCTGATGGATATGAAGACGGTTACCAATACAAAGAGGGCAATTAAAGTCAGTACTAAAGGACTGCGACGTAGTTTCTGTGCCTGTCCGCCAATATTGTTACCGAAGTTATTGCCAAAATTTCCTCCGAACTGATTGCCGAAGTTACTAAATGACATCTGATCGCCTATCTTCTAAGGTGTCGATTGGTTCTGCTAGTCCTGCTAATTCTTCATGCTTCTGGGATATAACGAAAATCCTCTTAAATTACTTCCAGAGCCTTTCGCGAGGAGGCGCTAATTGGATATCTGGCAGCTATTTGGCAGCTATTTGGCAGCTATTTGCGGAAGGAGTCCTGGAACTTCTTGAAGGAGGCAGTTGAGCGCAGGGTGTCGTTGTCGTACTTGCTCTTGAACTTAGATACCCAGACTGCATAGCCCAGCGCGCCAATTAGCCCGACTGCGGGAACGATCCACCAGATAAGGGCTGAGGCTGCTTGGGACATGGCGTAATACTAGTGGGATTCATATTAGTGGGATTGATGCGACTGTCTTTGAGGGGAATACCCCTATTACAGATGCGGTTTACTAGAGCATGACGCCATTTGGATTTGGGCCGAGCGACGCTAATGACCCTGAGGATGCTAATTCCGGTAACTCAGGTAATTCAGGAAACTCTGGTAACTCAGGTATCTCAGGTATCTCAGGAAGCAATAAAGAACCCGGTCAAGAACCGAACCAAAATCCCGATATGAATTCTGGTAATAATGCTGGTGTTAATCCTGAAGGCTTTGATTTAAACGAAATGATTCGCCAAATGCAGGCGGAGTTTC
>CAZYJU010000150.1:0-2282 GCA_964647945.1 uncultured Actinomycetes bacterium
TAGTTCAGTGGGCTCAAATATTTATGTCCAAGAGAATGCATTTGATTTTCCGGTAAATGCAACTTCCGGTCAAAACTTTGAAGTGCAATTGAACGAAGGTCCAAATTGCAATCTAATTAGCGTTGAAGTAAATGGAAGACCGGTTAATCAATCAACCTTCGAACAAGTAATTCCAATCGAAGAAAACGGTCTCGTAATTGGGAGCATATACATAAATGGTACTTGGGATAGTGAAACTAAATTATTCACATTCCTTAGTTTAAGTGACAATGTAACAATCAAGGGAATCTTTGAATACGCCTTAGATGACTCAGGAAGTGAAGTGATAACAGATCCCGTTGACCCGCCGGCATCTCCACAGTGGGATCTTGACATAACTGTGAATGGACATTTTGGTATCAGCAGAAGCCAAATAGATATTCAAGTTCAAGGTCAATCTATAGATGAAGCTCCAAATAGATTTGATCAAGGTGAAGATATATCTATTACTTTGACTCCGGCGATAGGTTGGCGAATTGAGAATTTGCATATCATTAATTCTGTAGATACTGATTTAAGCGAATATATTTCAAACCCAGATTTATGGACGGATCAAGGCCTTCCAATCGTAATTACGGATATCCAAGAGGATCATGTAATTGCGGTGCATCTCATTCGGGACCCGTTAGCAATAGGAGAAATTGTTCCAGAGATATTTTTTATGGATTTGATTATTGGTGAAACTGGTAGTTCGATAAATGTTTCATTGAATGGTGAGCCAATAAATTTAAATTTTGTTGAGAAGTTGAAAGGAAGAATTGAATATTTTGTATGGAATGAAGAACACACGATTCAAGTTCGTAATTCATGTTTATTGGATAGTGATGGCAATCAAGGCCTAGTGCCAGATTGGGTTGTCACAACTGAAAATAGTGGAGTCATTGAGTTCACTTTGTCGGATTTAGAAGTTATTCAAGAGCAGTCAGGCTGTGAGGAACTGTCCAACGCCATAAATCTAAGTAGCGATGTTGAACATTTACCTAAACTTTTCATTTCACTTTGGTACGAGAGTGAAGGCGGGTATGTTCGATACTTAGAAAGTTCACCTGTACATATCTATTTCCCACCTGTAATTAATGATCCAACGGAATTAGATGTGCTTGAACTCGGAGAGAGGTATAAATTCAATTCCAGTTTCAGAGAAAATATTGCTTATATAAATTTGGAAATCTTTGAGTATACGAATGTAACGCAAAGATTTTGTTTTCTACAAAAATCAATTAATCATCTTGAGGACTTTGATGAAGATGGTGGTATCTGGGTGACATTGCCAACTGAAGAGGAAGTAAATGGCAATTGTGAAGAATTTACGAATTATCGGTTAAATGCAAATAATTCGCATGAAATATTTTTTTGGTTTACGGATGAGAATGGCGACTATTCAGGACAATGGAATTTTGATACCCCGTATCTACCTTTAAATGTTGGTGCCGTCGACGAGTCAAGTTCGGGAGATGAAAATGATGCACCTGGAAATGGGACTGAGAATCAAGAAGTTGTAGAAATTCCACGTGTTCGCGAATTAACTTCTGTATCTACGGAGTTAAGTGAAGTGGATGAAGAGGTTATTGAGGTTGAAGAGCCCAAAGAAGTAGTTCTCAATGAAATTGAGTTAGCGGACGAAAAATCAATTTCAAAAGAGTCACTTCCTAATTGGTGCAAGAAGCTAGGCATTTGGATTTACACAGTTTCTGGAAAGTTACGTATCTGCGATCCTGAAAAAAAGACTGGAATCGAAATGAAGGCGTGCGCTGGAAAAGAGGAGACACCAACTTATCCATGGATTTTTAAACCCCAAAAGTTTGTCTCCGGAGTTAGTAAGAGCAAGAGCGGAATATCACTTGCGAATGCAATATTCTTCTATAAAGGTTTAGCAATTTCGGGCGCGGAAAAGATTCCCGATGAGAGATGTTCACGAGGATCGGTCTTCATTCCAAATCAGTATTCAAAGCAAGTCTTCAAATTTGCGAAGCAAAAGCGCCCGACGATTTGGGTAAAGGAAAGCTAGCAGGAGTTCAATACGGGATTTTCCCGCCTGAATTTTTGGCGGTAGGCTCTGCCGTTGCTGCCAAGGTGGGTTGCCCGAGCGGCCAATGGGAGCGGACTGTAAATCCGCCGGCTATGCCTTCAGTGGTTCAAATCCACTACCCACCACAAGTTCTAAGTTCACTAGTCAGGTTAGAAAGATTATGTATCCAATCTCGCAGTGCTCGCTCGAATTAGTTGAGCAAGCTGCATCGAAG
>CAZYJU010000151.1:0-2280 GCA_964647945.1 uncultured Actinomycetes bacterium
TATAAGCCATAATTCTATTTTAGTAAAACCATTCTTCAATTAAGTCTAGATTCAAATTTGGCCATTTTTAGCTTTGATTTCCTGCCAATACTTGCCTCGCTTCGTCAGACTGCGTGGTTTATAGACATTCAGCACAAATGCAATACTTACAACTATCAGGCCGCCGATGGCATTAGGCAGATCTCCCAGATTTGAGTAGGCAGGTTTGGATGTGTCATTTGCGATAGCGGTCAACTCCGCTATGTCATCACCGTTGATGTGGGCCAAGAGTAGGACTACTGCGAGTCCTGTTAACCACAAGCTGGCAACAACCCAGCGGTGACGCAAAAGCCCCCACGGGGTTACGAGAGCCAGCACGATTCCAGTCGATAAGGCCGTGACGGCCAGCGGTGTGATTGCATAGATGAGCATCGGTTTCAAAATCAGAAATGCGCCGCGAACAATGGTGTCGTTGCTACTTGTAAGAGCTGCGATATTCACTGCGATGTAAGCGACAATTGCGCCAATCCAACCTACCGCTGCGAAGAGGTGGATAGTTAGCAAAAGTTTGCGAAGAGATGGGCTTGCCATGGGGATCCGTCGCTTCTTGGCAGCAAACCTTTGTCCAATATTTGAATTCGGATTCACGATGAAACACCTCCATTATTTGCATCGATACCCAAATACTTAAGCACAGCCAAAACTCTGCGATGACTGTCAGACTCAATGTTCAGTTCAAGTTTGTTGAGAATGCTTGAAATGTGCTTTTCTACAGATCCTTCAGTTATATAGAGCGACTTCGCTATTCCAGAATTCGACTTCCCTTGGGCCATCAAGGCCAATATCTCGATTTCCCTCCGTGAGAGCTCAGATAACTGTGGTTGGAGTGCATCCTTGGCCATCGCCTCGCGAACATCTCGCTCGCTTACTTTCTTGCGATTCTTGAACTTCGCAATCTGCGCCTCGAACTTAGGAAGATAGTTGCCAGAAAGAAGACCCTCGGCCACTTCTGCCATCGCCCGAGCATTTCTTGGAATAATCCAAAAGGCGATTGCGACCAGAATCAAGGCGAAAACTGCTATCCAGTTTGAGTAGAGATCCCAATTAATCCATCCAATCTCCGCAGAATTGCCAAGCTCAAGTCGGACTCTCCCTAAATCTTGATTAAATGAGATTCTCCCTTTGAATATCTCACCGCTATCAATCACTTCAAAGGAGCGAGAAAAGTTAGCCAGAGTTGCTACACCTAAAGAGAGAATGACAACCGTAACCCCAGCAACGCCTAGGGTTACCAAGACGAAGGAAAAGATTGACCACCCAAATGCCACGAAGACATAAGCAATTGCCAGCCAGACTCGAGTAGAAGTGACACGCTCTTTAACGCCTTCCCAAGAAATGAGCGGATTGCTAAACCAATTGTCAACAACTCGAAAATCAGTTCCCAGGATCCAATTAGTCCTTTTCACCTCAAATCTAGCGATGAACTCCATGGCACTTAAGACAAGCAAGAAGATGACTACTGCAAGCGGTATGAAAGTGGCAGAGTTGAAGCCAATCATCACCACCGCAAAAAAGACTATTGAAATGGGGAAAGTTACTAAGAGGTAAATGATTTCTCGTAGTCTTTGAACAAGAGCTTTGCCTAATCGATTCATGTCCCAAATTATTTTCGAAAAAACTCAAATTTATTAGGGTGCTAGCAGGTGTTTCTCTCTCAAATCAAGATTTAGGGCTTCCCCCACCGAGCTGAGGCGAGGTCCTCCCAGCAAGGAATTATCTGAAAGTTCAGTTAGCTGAGTACCACCTGGAGACAAAATTACGGGTATTGGCATCTTTTGCCCGCTTTTCTGCCCGTTGCCCGATTAATTTGCCCGTTTTAATTGGCTAAATTGATATCAGTTTTGTCAGAAATGATTCCAAAAGAAATAATGAAACGAGGCGGGATTTTGTCCCGCCTCGTCTAATTTAAAGAAGAGTCGCCCTATAAGCCGGAGCTGATTACCTAAATCGAATCCTTCTTTTGCTCGATATCTTTACCTTTTAGGTGATACCAAGCCGCATAAATCAGCGCAACAATCTCAAGAAAAGTAAAAATGATCAAAAAAGTTTTCACAAATAAATGGTAGCAAAAGAGAAGCGTCACCCTGTCAGCCGGATACTTTGGTGGTTATTAATTCATCAGAATTAACGCAACTGCAGCCAAATCAACATATACACATGCCCCTGCATACCACCATGGCACATAACGCTTCTCGGTGGCTAGGTGCCATAAATCCCACATTGCGTGAAGGAATAACCCCA
>CAZYJU010000152.1:0-2275 GCA_964647945.1 uncultured Actinomycetes bacterium
CCAGCGATATCTACCACCACAATTGTTGAGATCGGAATCAAAGTGTTACGGAATGCATGTCGCATAATCACAGTGCGCTCTGGTAGCCCTTTAGCTCTGGCGGTGCGTATGTAATCTGCATTTAAAACTTCGAGCAAGGTGCCGCGAGTAAAGCGAACATATCCAGCAAACGAGATCAATGTCAGCGCAATAGTTGGCAAGATCAAGTGCATTGCAGTATCTAGGAATCCAATCCAGAAATTCGAAGGCACTAATTGTGTGTTGATTTCGCCAATAGTCGGTACTGGACGGAAGTTGACCGCATCCTCTTTCATATATGGCGCCCATTCGCGCATCATGCGATCAAGAACTAGATAAATACCGATGATAAAACCGGTAATTGAAGCGGTGCGCATAACTGGACCACGATCGATCTTTGCGAAAGCGCGTCCAACAGCCATACCGACAAAGATGGTGATAATTCCGAGTAATAACAAGATCCATAAGCTGGCGTATCGGTTGAAGAACCACTGCATAGGGAAGTAGATGACAACTGCGATTCCAGCCATTGCAAGCGATGCTTTCAGCGCCATTCGGTTCTCAAGACCCGTCGAAATATAAGTAATCGCAATTGCGGTTACAACCCCAAGAAAGGCGATTCCGAAGATTGTTAAACTCGGGTTAATAAACCATTTAAGTGCACTTAAGAGTTGAAGCATTGCTGCAGATGCAACAAATGAGATTCCAAATACTTTTAATACTCTTTGCCGATCTCCACTGATTACTCCAGCCCAGAAAATTCCGATGATGGTGGCGTAAAAGAAAGTCCACCCAATAGGGATCGTGGGATTTGCAAGGAAGGTATTAAATCTAATTGCCATGTACTGCTTTAAAAGAACTGCTACCCAGAAGACTGGTAGTGAATATAGAAGGAATGAAACGAAAGTCATTGAGTAATCAAAACGGCTGTATTGACGAAGAGCAGTGATGATTCCGATGGTTATACCTAGAACAATTGCGATGATGGTTGCCATGGTCACTAGTCGAATGGTTACTGGAATTGCAAAGGCAATGGTGTCCCAAACTCCTTGACCGTCGCGGGCTTTACCAAAGTCTCCAGTCAAAACATTCTGTAACCAATAGAAGTATCTGATCGGTGGCGGAACATCTAATTGCAACTGTCGAGTCAGAGTGATGATCTGTTGTTTTGCGTTTGGCTCGGTCGAGGTGCGTAGACCTTCGAGTGGATCGCCAGAGATGGCGGCTAAGTTATAAACCAAGAAACTGGAACCAAAAACAATCATCAGCATCAGCCCAATACGGCGTGCGATATAGCCTCTCAAGTGCGCTCCTTAGGTTAAACGTAACTCTTCAACGTCTTGGATAATCTTAAATTATTAATAGCCGAATACTTAAATCCTCGACCAACTTCTACGCAATTTATAATCAATTTAGACTCAAGTTATCAAGTTAAATCTAGATAACTTAGATTTCTAGCTGCGTCAGCCAATTTGGTCATTTTTGGCTATATATAGCGAAGTGGTGCTCAATTTCTTGAGCACCACTTCGTTTTCTACTTTTATATAACTAAGTAGTTAGCTTTTTAGCTAATTTCTTAGTATGTCCACTCCCAGAAGTTCCAGACCAAGTTTGGTGTCAATGGTGCTGGCTTGATTCCCTTGAGTGTTGAGTTGAACGCGGTAACCGCTGGGTGAGCGAAGATACCTAGTGTCCATGCCTGATCGGTGATGATGCGCTCTGCTTGGATGTAGTAACGATCCACAGCTGCATCTGGAATTACTGATTCCAACTTCTTCAAAGTTGCATCAAGTGTTGCGTTCTTCCAACCGTAGAAGTTGTTTCCACCATCTGACTGGAAGTTAGCGTTGGTGCCAGTCTGAGTTACAGATGATGGGCACCATGCGAAGAAGAATGCATCAAAGTCGTTGCTTGATAGCTTGCCTGACCAACCAGTGGTTGGAAGAGCTTCTACCTTGATTCCAGCCTTAGCAAGTGCAGGAACAACAAGCGCTGCTTGCTGTGCACGACGTGAGTTTGGTGATGGAACCATTAGCTTGACTGTGAAGCCTGGGTTAGTTGCGGAAGCCTTTGGATAAACGCTGCGAACTAGCTTTAGAGCCGCCGCGGTGCGTTGTTCCTGAGTGCCATCGCTGTAACGCTTGCTTCCGTTACCTGCAGTGATCTTGCCGTAGTTTGCTTGACCAGGTAGCACGAAAGTTGAGTTAACAACTACTGCATCTGGGTTAACTGGCTTGATGATCTTTTGCACGATCTC
>CAZYJU010000153.1:0-2274 GCA_964647945.1 uncultured Actinomycetes bacterium
TGACTCGTCACATCAAGCGTGGTGGAAAGGTTTGGATCAATATTTATCCAGATCGTCCACTTACAAAGAAGCCTGCTGAAACTCGTATGGGTTCTGGTAAAGGTTCACCTGAGTGGTGGATTGCAAACGTAAAGCCTGGTCGCGTGATGTTCGAGATCTCAGGCGTTACCGAAGATATTGCTTCAGAGGCGATGCGTCTTGCGATGCATAAGCTTCCAATGAAGTGCCGAGTTGTCAGACGAGAGGAGGCGTAACAATGGCGAATGCAAAGACATCCGCAGAGGATCTACGCCAGTTATCACCTGAAGAGTTAGCTAACAAGCTACGCGAATCGAAGGAAGAACTTTTCAACCTTCGCTTCCAAGCAGCTACAGGTCAACTCGAATCACATGGCCGTCTAAGTGCAGTACGTAAAGAGATTGCTCGCATTTACACAGTCATTCGTGAACGCGAACTAGGAATCGGAGGCGCTGCCTAATGAGTAATAACACCACCGAAGCGCGTGGCTTCCGTAAGACTCGCGAAGGAATTGTCATCAGCGACAAGATGGATAAGACCGTAACCGTTCGTATCGACGATCGCGTTAAGCACGGCCTATATTCAAAGGTTATGTCACGTGCCGTAAAGCTAAAGGCGCACGACGAATCAAATAGCGCTGGTGTCGGAGACAGAGTTCTAATCATGGAGACCCGACCAATATCTGCAACCAAGCGTTGGAGAGTTGTCGAGATCCTTGAGAAGGCTAAGTAGTAGGCATAGAAGACAAGTAAAGAGAAGAGAGATAAAAAATGATTCAACAAGAATCTCGACTACGAGTCGCAGATAACACAGGAGCTCGTGAGCTTCTATGCATCCGCGTGCTTGGTGGCTCTTCACGTCGCTATGCCGGCATCGGAGACATCATCGTCTGTTCAGTTAAGGATGCAATTCCTGGCGGACAGGTAAAGAAGGGCGAAGTCGTGAAAGCGGTAATCGTCCGCACCGTAAAAGAGAATCGTCGTTCAGATGGTTCATATATTCGTTTTGATGAGAATGCAGCAGTGATCTTGAAGGCAGATGGCGAACCTCGCGGTACCCGTATCTTCGGTCCAGTTGCACGTGAACTTCGCGATAAGCGTTTCATGAAGATCATCTCATTAGCACCGGAGGTCTTGTAATGGCGAAGATTCGCAAGGGCGATACCGTTCAAGTAATCGCAGGTAAGGACAAAGGCCAGACTGGCAAAGTTCTATCTGTAGATGCAGATCGTATTTTGGTTGAAGGAATCAACCGCGTTACCAAGCACACCAAAGAGACCACAGGTGATCGCGGTGCAAAGGTCGGCGGAATTCTTCATATCGAACGAGCAATTCATATCTCAAATGTCATGGTTGTAGGAGACGACGGCAAGGCAACTCGCATGGGCTCACGCAAAGATGACGAAGGCAAGAATGTGCGCATCTCACGTCGCACCGGAAAGGACATCTAATGTCAACCGCTGTTGATGTGCGTCTAAAGGCGCGTTACAAAGCAGAGATCGCACCTGCACTTCAGAAGGAATTTAACTTCTCGAACGTGATGCAGATTCCAACACTTACCAAAGTTGTTGTGAACATGGGTGTCGGAGAAGCTGCTCGTGATTCAAAGTTGATCGAAGGCGCAATCCGCGATCTAACAACCATCACTGGCCAGAAGCCATTGGTAACTCGTGCAAAGAAATCAATTGCGCAGTTCAAGCTTCGTGAAGGTCAGCCAATCGGTGCACACGTAACGCTACGTGGCGATCGTATGTGGGAGTTCATGGATCGTTTGCTTTCAATCTCATTGCCACGTATCCGCGACTTCCGCGGTTTATCACCAAAACAATTTGATGGAAAAGGTAATTACACATTCGGATTAACCGAGCAGGTAGTTTTCCCAGAAATCGAACAAGACAAGGTTGATCGTCCTCGTGGAATGGATATCACCATTGTTACCACCGCATCTAACGACGAAGAAGGACGCGCGCTACTTAAGCTGCTCGGCTTTCCTTTCAAGGAGGCATAAAAAATGGCGAAAACTTCTCTAAAGGTAAAGGCAAGCCGCAAGCCAAAGTTCAAGGTTCGCGGTTACACCCGTTGCCAGCGTTGTGGTCGCCCACATGCTGTTTATCAAAAGTTTGGAATCTGCCGCGTCTGCTTCCGTGAAATGGCGCACCGCGGTGAACTTCCTGGCATCACTAAGGCTTCTTGGTAGTACCTACGAAGTAAGTCCTTAAGGAAACTCCTTAGGGAAACTGCTCCGAGAAAGAATAAA
>CAZYJU010000154.1:0-2226 GCA_964647945.1 uncultured Actinomycetes bacterium
CCATGTTCTGGATTACGCCCGGTAGCAAAGGCATTTGGCGCTGGATCTTCGACTATTGCCACCTTTGGCATCGGTAAACCAGATGCGATGCAAACCTCTTGAACTAGCGCAAATAACCTTGGGTTATCTGATTCTTGAATTAACTTCGCGCCTGTCATCGTCAAAACCAATTTATCTGAAGCGAAGTAACTTCCCCAAACTGAAATTAAAGATAGGCCAACTGCGATCGGCACAATGCCTGCGCCGCTACCACCAAAATATGTAAGCGCGGCATAAACCACCAACCACATCAAAGCGCCAAAGAGCGCAAGCAACATAAAGGTCTTACGTTTGTTAGCTGCTTGATGTGCGCGAAAATTTACTTCCATATAAATTATTTAGAATTGAACTTTAGGGGCGTTACGATCTTGAGGATCTTCTACTTCATAAAATTCGCGGACATCTACCTTTGCAAAACCTGCAAAGAAGTTAGAAGGAAATGTCTTTACAGTTTGATTAAGTGAACGAACAGAATCATTGTAGAACTGACGTGAGAAGGCCACTTTATTCTCAGTGGTAGCAAGCTCTTCTTGTAACTGTAAGAAGTTTGAAGATGCCTTTAAATCTGGGTAAGCCTCTGCGACTGCCAATAAACCACGGAGCGCTTGGGTCAACATGCCATCCGCTGCTGCCACATCATGTACGCCAGTTGCGCTAGTTGCCTTCGCGCGAGCGCTAACTACTTTTTCGAATGCTTCTCTTTCATGGGAGGCATAACCTTTAACGGTTTCGACTAAGTTAGGAATCAGATCCGAGCGGCGCTTTAATTGCACTTCGATCTGTGCAAATGCTTCATCAACTGAGATGTTTAGTCGAACTAGCTTGTTGTATTGAATGATGCCAAATACAACTAGTAGCGCTAAAACTCCTAGGATGATCAATAGGGTCATATCCATCGTAAATCCGCCTCCAGAATTGCCAAACTGCTTGTCCGGCTTGGCTATACAGTAAAGAACGAGCGGTGAGAGAGTTTTATTTCAGATCGCTCTTGTGGAAGTTTAGCCATGAGCGGCTGGCGGTTGGTCCGCGCTGACCTTGGTACCTAGAGCCATAAACCGCGGAGCCATAAGGGTTTTCGGCGGCAGATGAGAGTTTCACCAAACAGAGTTGGCCGATCTTCATGCCCGGGAAGAGCTTTACTGGAAGGTTTGCCACGTTCGAAAGTTCTAGCGTGATGTGTCCAGAGAACCCAGGATCGATAAAACCTGCAGTCGAATGGGTAAGTAATCCCAAACGTCCAAGTGATGATTTTCCTTCTAAACGTGCTGCGATGTCATCTGGAAGCGTTACCACTTCATAAGTAGATGCCAATACAAATTCTCCGGGGTGCAAAATGAAGTGTTCGTCATTACCAACTTCGATTTCGCGAGTTAGCTCTGGTTGTTCTTTAGATGGATCGATTACTTCATACTTATGATTTTCAAAGACTCGGAAGAATTTATCTAGACGCACATCGATTGACGATGGCTGGATCATCTTTGGATCGTATGGATCTATACCTACTCGACCAGATTCGATTTCGGAGCGAATATCTCTATCACTTAAAAGCACAGCGTGACCCTATCTCAATTCTTTAATGGATCCGTTAAACGCAACCAGACATTCTGGTCTTCGGGGCGACCTTCCGCCAATGAAATATCTAATAACCCCTCTTGGCGTTGCCAGTCGTTAGCTGCAAGTTGGCGAGAGAATCCTGCGAGCGCAACTGGATCCTTAAGTTCGTCTTCGGTTCCATGGAATTCAAGTGGGCCTGCGTGATCAACTATCGTGGTCCCGATTATTAGCTCTTCGCCGTCGCGCGCAATTTCAATAACGCGCGATTGTTGTGGCCAATCGATATTGCTAGCGGTGCGAATATGCCAGAACGCATGTCGACCATCAGGATGAGTTACCGCGTTGATGTAATTTTGATGATTATGCCCTGCAACCCAGAGAATAATATTTTCATATTGCAGCAGTAAATCTGTAACCTCTTTGCGAACTGCTGGTTCTGGCACACCTTCTGGTGCATAAGGGTTAAATAACTTCTCAAGGGGATGATGCGAGCTCAGAATTACATATTTATCGCGGGAATTATCAAGTAAATCCTTTAGCCAAGCCCATTGCACTCTATCGATGCAACCTTGCCAGCCACCATAAGCATTTACAGTATCTAACGCGATGAATCGAATTTGGTTTGGGAAATCT
>CAZYJU010000155.1:0-2176 GCA_964647945.1 uncultured Actinomycetes bacterium
TGCAGTATTGCGTTTTTTGCGATGCAGGTGAGTACACAACCGACCACTGACAAATTGGCTATTTATGCGGCAAAACGGCGTGTCTTAGGCTCTTTTCCAAACCTTGGCGCTGAGTCCCGCCATAAGCAGAACTAGGGCGACTATGCCAACAAACATAGGTTGTGCCACCAACTCTGCTAAGTCCCTACCGGCAATCGCTGCCAGTATTAATCCATAGATGACAAATCCGCCCAAAAAGTTAATTCGTCTACCCATTAAAGTATCTTTCCAGTCGACATCGGGAGATTGCGCAAAGATACTCAGTATCGTCAGCAATGCCCCCGGAATCGCTAAGAGCGCAAAACTCCATTTTAGAAAATCTTCAGGATTGCTGTAGAGACTCTCGATAAATGAAGCGAAGAGAGAGCCCACAATAATCATTACAACAATCTTCAATGCCCCATTTGGAATCAATCTGCCAATTAACTTGGACTCTGGCAACTTTTCCTTGAAAAGAATGGTTGCGGCAGCTGGCAACATAAAGATAGCGAGTCCAAGATAAAGTTGATTATTGACACCAATAAACGGAGCCGCCACAACAAAGAGTATGAGCGTCTTGAGAATCAGAGTCGTAAATCGTTGACGGACTTTTGGATCAGGTAATTGTGGAGTCGTACTGAGTAAACGCTTTGGATAGGCGTAGGTTGCAACCTCTTCTCCAATTAATCGTGCTAATAGAATGAGGGCTGCATAGACGCCTAGTTTCTTTGCATCGTTTGCAATATCGAGTTTCTCACCTGATAAACCATTGAGGGCAGCAACTATCTTAGAAATTGCCCATCCCGTTAGAACGGTAACTAGCGCATAATCCTTTAATCGCTCCCAGCGCTCTCTTTTATCGTCAGCTACTCGTCGGAGTGGTCTAAATGCACTGGCAATTAATGATGGAGTGAATGCGATTGCGAGAATGCCTGCGGTCGTCAAGAGTTGATCCTGAGTAGCGATATTGCCCTCTACGAATGTCGCCACTGTGAATGCAACTCCCGCGACTAGTCCCGCGAATGAATCAAGTATTCCAAGGGTTATCAGAGCTAAAAACATCACAGCACTAGGCACTACGGGGTGAACCGAGTCCTCTCTTGCTGCGAGTATCCCCACCCACACTGCGATTGGATAAATTAGCAAACTTAATGATCCAAATATCGCTCTGAGATAACTTGAATCGACAAAGCTTCGCGCTAAAGAGGGTGAAAGCTTAAAAATCTTGGGAGCAAGCGTAAGTCCAATTGAATCTAACTTTGAAGTGAGCGGTGCTCTCCAAGTGAATGACTGATCTCCCCACTTCTCTTCACGTTCATGGAGTTTTAATTTTCCAGAATCAGCTGAAGCAATATCTCCTTGCTCTCTATCTTCCTCTTCTGATTCGTTCTCTTTCTCGTCTTGAGCCTTATTTTTCCCTTGAGCCGATGCTGCTGCTGTGGCAAGAGCGAAAAGAATTACCATGGAGTCCACAACTGATGAAGCATCATCGATTGGGGAGTACTTGTTTGATTGTGTCAGGCTCGGACAACTGTTATCCCAACGAATCTCACCATCAGACGTTTTGCAGAAATCAATTAGGCTCTTCTTAATTGTTCCATTGTCGTCATAAATCTCAATAATGAGTTCATGGAAGCCTGGTTTAACATCTTCGGGGATTTGAATGTCTAGCTTTTCTTCCTCAGAGGTGGTGAGCCGATCAATAATGATTTGTTCTGAACTTGCACTCGGCATAAGCACAAGTGCAAAGAGAGTAAGTAAAAAGATTTTCTTCAATCGGTTCACGGTTTGTTCCTAATTGTTACGCGGACTTTTTGCCCGGGCTTCAGGTTAGTTATGTCGATATTTGTTCCACTTCCCGACTTTCCTTGCGGCACTATTTCAACTGGCTTCGTATTCGTTGCAGAGGGCGTTGCGCTTTGTGAAGCTTTAGGTGACTTGGAGGCGGATTTCGTTGGGGTTGGAGTAGGACGCAAAGTTGAAGTTGGCCTAGTAGAAGCACTTTGAGTTGGTTTCGCTGTGGAACTGGCGTTGGCAGAGGCCGTTGCAGACGGTTTGGCGGTTCCCGAAGGTGAAGCCGATGCAGAAGGTTTGGCAGACGCAGATGCAGAAGGTTTGGCAGACGCAGATGCAGAAGGTTTAGCAGATCCTGAAGGCG
>CAZYJU010000156.1:0-2166 GCA_964647945.1 uncultured Actinomycetes bacterium
CCAATCTCAATTAGATTGTTTTCGGTCAAAGATTTGCAATTTATAGCAACTAAAGCGCCCAATATCCCTGCTAGCACATCACCGGTACCGGCAGTTGCAAGCCAAGTGGGGGCAGGCGGCAATTTGATTATGCGATCAGAATTTGCGACCACGCTCTGCCAACCCTTTAATAAAACAGTTACCTGATATTTTCGAGCCGCCTGCAGTGCATACTTTTCAGGATTAGCCTCGATCTCGGAGCTTGTGACCCCGATTAATCTAGAGAGTTCTCCAGAATGGGGAGTAAGAATCGTTAGGCTTCTGCCCTGCTTGGCTAAGTCCAATGCACCTGCATCTAAAATCCTAGGGACTTTGGAATTCTTAAATTTGTAGATGCGAAACTTTGCAAGCAAATCATGGTTCACGCCTGAGCCAATTAGTAGTGCATCAATTGGCCCATTTGAGATCACCACGGCAGGTCTAAACTGGATAACTTCTTTTGCAACTTTCTTTGGCCCAAAATATCGAACCATTCCAACGCCTGTAGCTAAAGCTGCTGCGGTAGTCATCAGCGCAGCGCCAGGATATTTGCGATCGCCAGTTATGCAACCTAGAACCCCACGACGGTACTTATTATCTGAGGTTTTTGGTGGAGATAGATAAGGCTTAGATTTAACTAAATTCCAAATCTCAACATTCTCAGTTATTGAATCTGCCATGTTGAACCATCTTTGGTGTCCTTGATGGATACCTTCAATTCAACTAGTCGATCTCGAATCGCATCTGCCTCGTTCCAATCACCTTTTTCACGTGCGGAGTTACGAGCAGCAAGGAGCGCTTCAATGTAAGGGCCAACTACTGACTCTAGATCAACTTTTGGGCTGGCAGCTAGTTCTCCAAGTCGAGTGACGAGCGCATGTACTTGTGCGCGAGTATCTATGTCTCGCTCTACTTTATCTAAATCTAAAAGCGCTTCGACAGCATCATTAACTTTGCCAGCATCTAACATCTGTTGTACATATTTAGCTGAAATTACGCTCTCAGCAATATTTGGTGCGCTCTGTAATTTGGTTCCGGCATGCGATCTAATCTCATCAAAACTTACGGTGAGGCCAGAATTAACTTTCCATTCGATGTTATTCATTCTGACAGTCATTGATCCCTTACCAAATACAGTTGCGACCTTGGAATCGATATCGAATTTAACGCCAGTATGCTCATCGATTCCGAGGATGAATACATCTGAGGGAAGTTGCGCCTCTAAACTTCTGATGCGAGTCTCTCCGATGTAGCAATATCTAGTGTCGTGAGTGCCACCTTCGGCGTTATTAAAGTGGGGGATTACTGCAGCGCTTAAACCAGTAGCAACACCAAGTAGGTTTAAGCCATCAACCCAGAATGGTTCTGAACCAACTTTATACATCTCATACACAGGCATGGTGTGAGTACCGACAGTCAATGCAGCTGCGCTAGATACAACCAGAGTACCTCTAGTTAAAAGTTCCTTTAGCGCTTCGCTTGCGCCAGTATCTTTCCAAGTAGATAGCGCATATGTAGGGCTACCAGGACCGGTGAAGACCCATTCCGCTTTGCTGATTGCAGCGATTGAATTTGCTAAATCAGCGGAACTCGCATGCTTACTACGTAATTTAATTGCTTCTGTTTGAACTCCAACATTGAAATTGAAGTAAGTTTGAATTTTGGCTGTTAGTTCATCTGCATTTTCCTGAAATCCGTAAGGTGTATCAAGAATCAGTTTTGCTCCAGATACTTCTTTTAAAATATTCTGATGCGGAGTAACCATAGTAGGGCTAGTTTCGCCCGACCCCATCAATACCAATGATTTAGCCATCACTACATTCTAACTTTTTTGGAAGATTGAGACTACATTTAGAGAATTTTCGTGTGCGCTTCCTTGTCTGTACACCTTAATCTCTTGATAAATCGCCTTGGTAATTAACTTAGATTGATGCAATCCTTCGAATTTTTCCGCAAAACTCTCAGATTGAAAGTATTTGGCATTGATTCCGATCACAAAATAACCGCCAGTCTTGATTAATGGAATCAAGTTATCTATGGCATCAGGCCCTAAATGGCCATGAGTGAATATTCCGATACAGATCATCGCATCATATGGAGCTGAAGTACCTAGTACTGGCTCTGTTAAATCGCGTTCATATAGGTTTC
>CAZYJU010000157.1:0-2161 GCA_964647945.1 uncultured Actinomycetes bacterium
TAGATCGAATTTAAATGGGTCTTAAGCGTGGACTCGGTGATAAATAGTTCTTTAGCTAACTCTTCACCATTTAAACCTGATGGCAACTTCGCGATGATCTCAAGCTCGCGACTTGTTAGGGTAGCTTTGAAGATGCGCGAATTTACGGCACGGATCAAACCTTTACTTGTGAAGGTTAATGGCGATTTTCTCGCGCTAAGTATTGCGGCCAAGATCTCATCAAGATCTGCACTTTTTGAGACAAATGCACTTGCACCTGCATTAAGGGATGCCAACAAATTTGCATCATCATCTAGAAAAGAAAGCACCACAATTCCGATTTTCTGACTATTGCGTCTAGCCCATTTCACGATCTCTAAACCACTGCCATCGGGAAGTGATAAATCCACTGTGATCACATCTGGGTTAGTGGCCGCGATCTGTGCAAATGCACTCTCTTTGGTATCGGCTTCGCCAACTATTTGGATACCTTCACGTTTAGCGATATTGGCGATACCTTCACGAACTATTTTGTGATCATCAACAATAAGTAATTTCATGGCAATCTGATCTCTACGACTGTTCCATTTTGATTGCAGCTGATCGACATAGTTCCACCTAGTTCGGCCACCTGCTCTGAGATTCCAAAGAGCCCTTGGCCATCGTCGCTAACCTTGATGCGCTTTGGTTCAATAGAAACTTTGATCAATCTGCCCTTTGAATGTAACTGGGCATTCCTGACTAGTTCCTGAATTATCCGTTGTTGCGATTTAGGAAGGTGCGCAATATCGCCTGAGACCTCGATTTGAATTGAGTGTGTGTCATTTGAGGGCAGGGAAGTTTCGTCATTGCTTCGCAGAGCGAACATCTCGCGGCGAACTCTTTGAATAGATTCGGATACTAAGAATCTGATTTCGCGCGCGAAGGAACGATACTCCGCAGGTTTTGCAGGTAACTTGGCTAAAAGTAGGTCTAACTTAAAGCCAATTGCGATTAAATCTTGAGCTATTGAATCGTGGAGATCACGCGCTAACAGAACCCTGGTAGAGCTCTTCGATCTCCTTTGCAAATTCTTTGGCAACGACATGGCGCTTTACTGAGAGTTTCGCAGTTAGCTGTCCACCCGCGATTGTGAAATCGCGATCCAAGATGATGAATTTACGAATTGATTCTGCACGACTTACCGCCTTATTGGCCTCATCGACCGCTGTTTGAATTACTGCAATCAAATCAGGGTCACGAGTTAAGTCAGATAGGGATGCCCCCTCTTTCTTATTGTTTACCGCCCAAGGCTTTAACGCATCCATATCGATAGTAACTAGCGCACCGATATATGGCTTGTTATCGCCAACTACCATGCACTGCGAAACCAATGGATGTGCGCGCAAACGATCTTCAAGTACGGCAGGTGCAACATTCTTACCGCCAGCAGTTACGATCAATTCCTTCTTGCGACCAGTGATTGTTAAGAATCCATCTTTATCTAGCTCACCGATATCACCAGACTTGAACCATTCGCCATCAAAGACCTCTTGGTTTGCCGCGTCGTTCTGCCAATAACCGCGCATCACGATCGGTCCTTTGATTAGAACTTCTCCGTCATCTGCAATTCGAATTGAGGTGCCCGGAATTGGCTTACCAACTGAACCAACTTTCTGTGCTTGAGTTAAATTCAATGTTGCACCAGCAGTAGTTTCGGTAAGTCCATAACCTTCGAGAATTCGAATACCTGCTCCGCGGAAGAAGTGGCCAAGGCGTGAGCCAAGCGCTGCGCCACCACTTATAGCTGCTTCAACATTGCCACCTAGGATGTGGCGAATCTTTTTGTAGACCAGCGCATCAAAAATCGCATGTTGTGCCTGTAAGCCGATCGGAATACGACCTTCATCTTTTGCTTGGCTATATTTAATTGCCACCGCAGCTGCTTTGCGGAAGATATTTCCTTTACCTGCAGCATCAGCCTTTGCCTCAGCGCCGTTATATACCTTCTCGAAAATACGAGGCACAGCCAAGACGAAAGTCGGCTTAAAGCTTCCGATATCTTGCATTAAACGGTTTTGAACATCTGCGCAGTGAGCCATATGAAGCCCTGCATAGATCGCACCAATTTGAACCATGCGACCGAATACGTGAGCAACCGGTAAGAAGAGGAGAGTTGATCCACCCGGCTTTAAGAAGAGAT
>CAZYJU010000158.1:0-2102 GCA_964647945.1 uncultured Actinomycetes bacterium
AATGCAGTCGAACCTCCATTTCCGAGTACCACCTCATACCCATCTGGAAGATTAAAAAGAGATTTAAGTCCAGTGCGAACTCGATTTACGACCTGCTTGACTGGTTTTTGACGATGCGAAGTTCCAAGAATCGAGTGCGAATTCATTAAAGCGGTTAACGCCTCAGGTCTAATTTTTGAGGGCCCGCAACCAAAGCGACCATCTTTTGGCTTCAAGTGCTCTGGGATTTTGATTTCGCTCATGATTAGATTTTATGGGTAATATCGATTTACTAACCAGTTAGTTGTCGCTTCTTTCAAATTATGAGGCTTTTCAAATCGAATGCGATCATGAAGTCTCGAACGTCGACCTTGCCAGAATTCAATTGCAAATGGCCTTACTAAATATCCACCCCAAAAAGGCGGAATCGGAACTTCCGTGCCTTCCGGCCATTTTTCGGCAGCTCCCTTAAATCTCGATTCAATCTCTTCTCGACTTGCAAGTGGCGCAGATTGTTGCGAGGCCCATGCACCAATTTGTGATGACCAAGGTCTAGTTTTAAAATAATTTTCAGATTCTTCTCTGGATACTTTTTCTGCAACTCCTTGAATAATTACTTGACGTTCCATCGCATACCAAGGAAAGAGCAGAGAAACTTGTGGGTTGGATTCGATAGCTGCAGCTTTGCGTGAGTTGTAATTTGTAAAGAAGGTGAAGCCTTCATCGCTTGCATCTTTTAGCAGAACTGATCTACTTGTGATTAAGTCATCTCCGCTTAGCGTTGAGAGCACCATGGCATTTGCTTCAATTATGGAAGGTAGTTCCGCAGCCTCTTTAAGCCAATTCTTAAATCCGACAATTGGGTCGTCAGGCAGGGTCAACTCTCGCTCGCTATATAAGCGGCGCATCGATTGGATTTCTTCGCGGTTCATGTATCTAAGGTCACTTTATCGTGGTTAGCCTTTGGTTTTTACCCCCTAAAAATGGGGGCAGAATTAGCCGCATGAGTGAAGATTTCAAACCTGGCCTCGAAGGCGTAATTGCATTTGAATCTGAGATCGCCGAGCCAGATAAAGAAGGTAGCGCGCTTCGTTATCGTGGCGTTGATATTGAAGACCTCGTAGGTCGAGTCTCTTTTGGAAATGTATGGGGATTATTGGTTGATGATCAATTCAATCCTGGACTGCCATCTGCAGAGAAATTTCCACTTCCAGTGCACTCTGGCGATGTTCGCGTAGATGTGCAATCAGCAATTGCGATGTTAGCGCCAGCATGGGGCTTCAAACCGCTTTTAGATATTTCAGATGAGGAAGCTCGCGATAATTTAGCTCGCGCTTCAGTGATGGTGCTCTCATATGTTGCACAATCCGCACGCGGTTATGCAGCGCCACCAGTTCCTGAGTCAGAGATTGATAAAGCACATACCGTTACCGAACGAATGATGATCCGTTGGCGCGGTGAACCAGATCCGAAGCATGTTCGTGCCGTTGATGCTTACTTTGTTTCTGCAGCCGAACATGGCATGAACGCATCAACTTTTACCGCACGCGTTATTGCATCAACTGGAGCAGATGTTGCAGCTTCATTATCTGGTGCAATCGGTGCCATGTCTGGACCATTACATGGCGGCGCACCATCTCGCGTACTTCATATGATTGAAGAAGTTGAAAAACGTGGCGATGCTCGTGCGTATGTGAAAGATTTACTGGACAAAGGTGAGCGCTTGATGGGCTTTGGTCATCGCGTTTATCGTGCGCAAGATCCTCGCTCTCGTACCCTACGTCGCACTTGTGAAGAACTTTCTGCGCCAAGATATGAAGTCGCAAAAGCGCTTGAAGAGGCGGCACTAGCCGAACTTCGCGAACGTCGTCCAGATCGAGTTCTAGAAACTAACGTCGAATTCTGGGCTGCAGTGCTACTTGATTTTGCAGAGGTGCCAGCGCATATGTTCACTCCGATGTTTACCTCAGCACGTACAGCTGGTTGGTCAGCGCATATTCTGGAACAGAAGCGCACCGGCCGTTTGATTCGTCCATCAGCAAGATACGTTGGTAAAGCCCCGCGCAAGCCAGAGGATGTTTCTGGCTGGGATGCATCTGTAGATCAACTACATAAATAGTATT
>CAZYJU010000159.1:0-2089 GCA_964647945.1 uncultured Actinomycetes bacterium
AACCGGAACCACAATCGGTAAGGGAACTGCTGGTGTTATGAAGCGCCATGGTTTCTCTGGTATTGGTGCAGCGCACGGTGTTGATAAGAAGCACCGCATGCCAGGTTCTATCGGAGCTTGCTCAACACCTGGTCGCGTATTCCGCGGACTTCGCATGGCTGGTGTTATGGGATCTGATCGCGTAACTGCACAGAACCTAACTGTTCATGCAATCGATAAGGATCGTAACTTGATTCTTATCAAGGGTGCAGTCCCAGGTCCAGACGGTGGTTTGGTTTTCGTTCGCTCAGCAGCGAAGAAGGCAGTTGTAGAAGAGGTGAACGCGTAATGTCCACTAATGTTAATTTATCAGTAGATGTTAAGAATTCAGAAGGTAAGAAAGTTGGAAGCGTTGATCTTCCGGCAGATATCTTTGATGCGCAGACCAATGTGGCGCTACTTCACCAAGTAGTAACTGCACAACTTGCAGCTGCACGCCAAGGTTCACAGAAGGCGAAGAACCGCGGTGAAACCTCTGGTTCAGGTAAGAAGCCTTTCAAGCAGAAGGGAACCGGACGTGCGCGTCAGGGTTCAGTTCGTGCTCCATTGCAACGTGGTGGCGGTGCTGCACACGCAGTTCGTCCACGTGAATATGCACAACGCACTCCTAAGAAGATGATCAAGGCTGCTCTAGCTGGCGCACTTTCAGATCGCGCTCGCAACGAACGTATTCACGTTCTAGATGCATTCGGTGCAAATCCAAGCACTAAGACTGCAATCGCAGCAGCTCGTCAATTTAGCGATCGCAAGAATCTTTTGGTTGTCCTAGCTCGCACCGAAGATGTTGCATGGCGTTCACTACGTAATGCAGACAACGTGCATTTGCTAGTTCCAGATCAATTAAATGCATACGACATTTTGAAGTCCGATGATGTCATCTTCACAGATGCTGCAATCAAGGATTTCTTAAGCGGTAGCGCAAAGGGCAAAGGCGCAAAGGCTGTAGCTCGTGAAAGTGAAGAGGTTAACTAATGAAGAGCCATCGCGATGTATTGATCGCGCCAGTTGTATCTGAAAAGTCATACAGCTTGCTAGATCAGAACAAGTACACATTCTTAGTTGCCCCAGATGCCAACAAGACTGAGATCAAGATTGCAGTCGAGAAGGTATTTAACGTCAAGGTAGTTTCAGTTAACACCTTGAACCGCGAAGGCAAGTCACTTCGCACTCGCTTTGGCGTAGGTAAGCGCAAAGACACCAAGCGTGCAATCGTAAAAGTTGCCGCCGGTGATCGCATCGACATCTTTGGAGGCCCAGTTTCTTAATTGAAACTGGTGAGAGGATAAAAAATGGCACTTCGTAAATTGAAGCCAGTGACTCCAAGTAGTCGCGGTGCATCTGTTGCTGATTTCAAAGAAATCACACGCACCACACCTGAGAAGTCACTTGTTCGTCCACTTCATTCAAAGGGTGGTCGCAACGCATCAGGTCGCGTAACAGTTCGTCACCAAGGTGGCGGTCACAAGCGCGCATACCGTCTAATCGATTTCCTTCGTAACGATAAGGATGGCATCACTGCAAAGGTTGCTCACATCGAATACGATCCAAATCGCACATCACGTATTGCACTTTTGCATTATGCAGATGGCGAGAAGCGTTACATCATCGCGCCAAATAAGTTAGAGCAAGGCGATGTTGTAGAGAATGGTCCTAAGGCAGATATCAAGCCTGGCAATAACTTGCCACTTCGTAATATCCCTGTAGGTACCGTGGTTCATGCAATCGAAATTCGTCCAGGCGGCGGTGCAAAGATCGCACGTTCAGCTGGAGCTGCAGTTCAGTTAGTTGCAAAAGAAGGTTCACTTGCACAACTTCGTATGCCTTCTGGTGAAATCCGTAACGTCGATGTTCGTTGCCGCGCAACAGTTGGTGAAGTCGGAAATGCAGAACAATCTAATTTAAATTTAGGAAAAGCTGGACGTAACCGTTGGAAGGGCAAGCGCCCAACCGTTCGCGGTGTTGTTATGAACCCAGTTGATCACCCACATGGTGGTGGTGAAGGTCGTACCTCTGGTGGCCGTCACCCAGTTTCACCTTGGGGTAAGCCTGA
>CAZYJU010000160.1:0-2071 GCA_964647945.1 uncultured Actinomycetes bacterium
GGCGCAATCGCTGAGATATGTGCTGAGTTCTTAACCCAGCCATGTTTTATCGAGATTTCTCGCTTAAGAAATAGATCCTCTCTTTGAAAACTTCCCAAAGTTCTGAGGATGTTTATCAATTCTCCACCACCTAGAGTTTTAGATAAAAACAGGGCTTCGAAAATTTGATCACTGCCGGGATGTACGAATCTATCGCGCAGATTAGTAAGTGCTCGATCTAATTCGACTCCGCTTCTAATTTCACTTTCAAATTCGCGAAAGTCGTCCTTAGTGATATCAGGTCCTCGAACTGCAAGCGCTGCAAGTGCTTCTGTGATTGAAAGACCCGAATAAAGAGCTGAGACCAAATGATCAATTACCTCCGGCCAAATCTGTCCAAGTTCTGTGTATCTATTAACCTTTCGATTCTTGATAAATTGCTTGGTTCCAAGGGCGGTCAGTATGGTGAATGCTAATCCGATAGTTATAGAGCTTGTAACTGCAGTAGCAACAAGAGTGGAAATGGCGGAGGCTAGAAGAATCAACTGATTATCTGAGAGCTTAGTTTTAACCAAGTCCTTTTTCATAATCATCTCCGTTCCATTTATAGAGGGTTGCGATCTCAACTCTGTCGTTCTCAATACGTCCTGTTAGTTGAGAGATTTCCTGCACCCTTCTAACCCCTTTAGACGAAAGAGAGATATGAACAATCAGATTTATCGCGGCGGCAACAGTTGGGGCAATGAATTTTTGCGAGATATTTTCACCAGCTAGAAGTGGCAGAGTTTGCAGTTTCATGATTGCATCACGTGCAGAATTGGCATGAATGGTTCCCATTCCGGGTAAACCAGAATTTAGAGCAATCAGCAGATCTAGCGCCTCTGCTTCGCGTACTTCACCTACTACGATTCTTGATGGTCGCATACGAAGCGCTTCTTTAATCAATCTTCTAAGTTCAATCTCGCCCTCGCCTTGAATATTGGATCCGCGAGTTTGCATCGCAACCACATCCGGCAATAAAGGTTTTAATTCAAATACCTCTTCAATGGTGATTACACGTTCATTTGATGGTATGGCTGAAACAAGAGCATTTAAAAGAGTTGTTTTCCCAGCTTGGGTACCTCCACTTACCAAAACATTCTTTCCCTCGGAAACTTTTTCTTTCAAAAATCTTGAAATCTCTACACTCATTACACCGATTTCCGCTAAATCATCGAGTTGAGAGTGCTTCATAATGTGTTTTCTTATGTTCACTGCCCAGTGTTGAGAAGTGATCTCTGGAATCGCGACATGCAATCTGGATCCATCTGGAAGTCTTGCATCTACAAATGGTTGGGATAAATCCAGTCGCCTGCCGCCCCACATCAATGCTCGCTCTATCAAATTTCGGACCTCATCGGCGGTGAGCAGCAAATTGGTTAATTCGCTCCGTCCATTTCGCGCAATGAATACGCGTTCTGGCGCATTAATCCAAATCTCTTCAATGCTCGGATCACTTATGAAAGGGAAGAGAGGTCCATAAGTAATAGAGACATCGTTATCACTGCCCACCGACGACATGGATGGGACTTTAAACAAATGCCCGCTACTTAGCTTTTGAGGAGCGCAATTTCTGTGGATTATCCAAATCCACTAGTACTTCAGCTAGTCCTTTAGTTCCATCTGCCACAAGTGATTGATGATAGAACTTTCTAAGTTCGACACTTTTTACTCGGCTAATCAATGATTCGCATGCTTCCGTAACTTCAGAATCAAACCTGAGCATCACCACAAATTCTCGTTCAGATAGCCTTGAAATCAGATCATGTTGCCTTACTAATAAATCCAGCTCATTTGCAAAGTAGAGCAGGTGCTCTGTAGAAGCATTTGAAGGTAATGAGAATTTAACTAATCCAACTTGATTCCCCTCCCGCTTTGCAAAAGAAATCTCACGTTTTAATGCATCATAAAATACATTTGCAGAATAGTGATTAGTAAGAGAGTCTCGATAATTATCCAATGATTTGGGCGCTTCGACAGGTATGCTTCTTTCCATGATTAATCTTCAGTCGCGTGCTTGGCGATCAACTATCGCGGCGGCCCTACTTTTTAT
>CAZYJU010000161.1:0-2052 GCA_964647945.1 uncultured Actinomycetes bacterium
TTCAACCAACCGCATTGACTCTCTTGTCCACCATCTGCAATAAGCAAACTCCAGTACTTATCAATTTCACTTTGGTCTTTGCAAGGTATTTGAAAAGAGATTGCCTCAGAGTGTGGAAAATTAGGGCCACCATTGAGTCCAATGAATGACTGCCCAAAAATCTTGAAGTTAACCACGATCTCTTCGCCTTGTTTGTTTCCCGGTGTATCCGTTGGCGCTAACCAGTTATCAGCTAATTCGCTATCTGGAAAAATGCTGGTGTAGAAAGTTGCAGCCTCGCGTGCATTTCCATTGAACCAAAGACAAGTTATCAATTCCATTTCATTAGCCTACGCCTTAGAATGCCGTATGGCTGAAAAGAAAGTAACCGGACCTGCTTCCTATTTTCCATCTATTGAGAAGAAATATGGCAAGCCAATTGAACATTGGATGAAAGAGCTAAAGAAAGTTTCAAAGCTGGCGCATATGGAGCAAGTTGCCCACTTAAAAGAAAAGTTTGAAATGGGTCACGGACATGCAAATGCTCTAGTAGCAGTATTTCGTAAGAAAAACGGGCTTTAACTAAATGCGCTTTGTTATCTTTGTGATTGATGGGCCAGGAAATCCAGCTAATCCTGATGAGATGCAAAATATCGATAAGTTCAATGAAAAACTGCAAGCCAATGGCCATTGGATTACGGCGGCTGGTATCAAAGAGGGTAGCGCTGCCACTTTGATCGACAATCGTGATCATAAGAATCTTGTCGAGAATGGTTCTTTGTTCAAAGGACCAGAGCACTACAGTGGTTTCTGGCTAATAAATGCCGAAAATGAGGAGCAAGCTCAAGAACTTGCTCTTGAAGGTTCTTGGGCCTGTAATCGTAAAGTGGAATTGCGACCTTATATTTTCTAAGAGTCTTAATTTTTAGCGAAAGAAATTTTCCTACGCTTCATCTCAGTTTTTAAGATTTTTAGAGCGTTTGGCCCCATTCCATGGAGTCCAATCAGTTTTGTTTCGGTTATTTTCTTTAAATCTGTAATTGTCAGTAATTTTGCATCGACCAAAGCTCTACGGGCGGGTGCAGCAACTCCGATGGCCTTCCAATAGCCATCTAGCTTCTCGTATTTATTTAGATCAACTATGCCTTGTTTAACAGGGCACTGTGATATTCGTACCTTGATTAATTTAGTAAGTAAAGTCTTCGAAAGCGGTTTGTCAATGGGAACATGAATGGCACTTTTAGTGCATTTATAATTTGCTAACTCTTTTTTGAATAGATGCAGCACAGAGCCACTAAATGGGTAATATCCAACATGATTTTTATTGGCTAATAGCCCTGCCACAATATTTCCATCAACTTTAAAGGCGGGCATTCCGTAACTTACTACCTCTTCGGCTTTTGGAACGATTTGCAATATTCGTTTACGCATCTCCAACATAGTCTCTTTATGAGGCGAAGGTGCTACTTTGTAATGTTTGGATACAGATTTTGGAACCACTTCAGCTCAATTCATAAACCTTGATACCCGGCTCATCTAACGCTCGCAATACACAGAACAAATTTCCTTCTGGGTCTTCCATGACCACCCAAGTAGTTCTGGGATCAGCGCTCTGGCCGATTTCGACTCTCTTTGCACCAAGTGCCTCAAGTCGTGAAACTTCTAAGTCTTGGTCATCTGGTCGAAGATCTAGATGAATCCGATTCTTGACGACTCGTTTATCTGGGTTTTTCATAAATAGTAAATCCCCAGTACCGGATGGATTCTCCACGACTACTTCCTCTGAATTTTCAATAATTATTGGCCATTCAAAAACCGAGCTCCAGAATTTAGCCGGTATTGAAGGGTCTTCGCAGTCAAAAGTAATACATTGAATTTTTAGCATATCTTTAGCATATTAAGAAATCAGATTAAAGTGAATAGAATTTGGCGGTGTATACGGAACTGTCGCAGGAGCAACAGATTGAATTAGTTGCGAAAGCGGTTCCAGATTTTCTTGCTCAATACAAATTGGATGGCTCAACATTTAAAAATGTGAACCACGGGTTCAATTCAAGTTTCAAAGTTGATGCT
>CAZYJU010000162.1:0-2049 GCA_964647945.1 uncultured Actinomycetes bacterium
ATTTTGTGATACCAAAATGCCAGAACTTCTAGGTTCTAGAGAAACACATTTGTCCCGTTGTCACATTGACGAGAGTGAACGTGCCTCAAAATTTGCAAAGTTGTTGGTGAAATAATGAGTTCTCCAATTTTAGAAATAAAAGGACTTAAGAAGCACTTCCCAGTACGTAAACGTGGCCTTGCTCGCCAAGGAGCAGAACAACTAGTCAAGGCTGTAGATGGAATTGATTTTGAACTTTATAAAGGTGAAACACTGGGATTGGTAGGAGAATCTGGTTGCGGTAAGACAACAGCAGGTCGAACTCTTCTAAAGTTAATTGAACCAAGTGATGGGCAGATTATTTTCGAAGGTAGAGATATCTCCAAATTATCTGCAAAAGAAATGCGCCCACTGCGAAGCGAAATGCAGATTATTTTCCAAGATCCATATTCGGCTCTTAATCCACGTCAAACTGTCGGTAGCATTGTTGCTGCTCCATTTGAAATTAATGGAATTGAACCTGAAGGTGGCGTAAAGAGAGCCGTTCAAGGCTTAATGGAACGCGTTGGCTTGAACCCTGAGCACTACAACCGTTACCCACATGAATTCTCAGGCGGGCAGCGCCAGCGCATTGGCATTGCACGCGCAATTGCAACCAAACCTAAATTCATCGTTGCTGACGAACCCGTGAGCGCACTTGATGTTTCAATCCAAGCTCAGGTAATTAATCTTCTAGACGATTTAAGCCGCGAAGATGGCATTGGCGTTATTTTTATTGCCCACGATTTATCTGTGGTTCGACATATCTCTGACCGTGTTGCAGTTATGTATTTAGGAAAGATTGTTGAAATCGGAAAAACTTCCGAAATCTTTAACAATCCAAAGCACCCTTATACAAAAGCTCTACTCTCTGCTGCGCCACAACCAGATCCAAGAACTGAGCGAACCAGAAAACGAATTCTTTTAGAGGGCGATCTACCAAGCCCAATCAATCCGCCAAGCGGTTGCGTATTCCGTACTCGCTGCTGGAAAGCAACCGATAAGTGCGCAAGTGAAGAGCCACTTCTTGCCGCATCTTCAGGTGTTCGATCAGTTGCTTGCCACTTCCCTGAATAGGAAGTTACTTTGTTTATCGACCTGCAAGTAAACGGTCACTCTGGAATTGATTTCCTAAACGCAACATCGACTGATCAAATCCAAATTGCAACTCGGGCTCTTAAAAGAGAAGGCGTCGCCGGATTCCTAGCATCACTGATTACCAGCGACTTAACTCAATTACAGAAAGCTGCACAGCTCGTCAACGAGGTCGCCGCAAATCAAGGTGCTGATGAAGCAAAAATATTAGGAATTCATATTGAAGGTCCATGCTTATCGCACGAACGTCGAGGCGTACATGCACCAAATTTGTTAAGAAATCCCGAACCAGATTTCATAAGAGAGTTAATCAAAATCCCAAACCTAAAGATGATAACTATGGCTCCAGAACTTCCGGGAGCGATCGATGCAATTAAAGAGATTGCCGCAAATAACATTGTCGTATCTCTAGGCCATACAACCGCAGAACGAGAAATCGCAGAAGCAGCCTTCAATGCTGGAGCCAAAACCGTGACGCATCTTTATAACGGAATGCGCAAAGACGGGGGATTAGTTGATGTGGTTTTAGAGCGCGATGACATACTCTTTCAAATGATTGTTGACGATACTCACGTTTCAAGAGATTTGGTTAATAAAGCATGTGATAGAGCAATCGACAGGTTAATCATTACAACAGATGCGGTATCTGCTGCTGGTCTTGGTCAAGGGCGACATCGCCTTGGCGATATGGAAATTGAAATCAGAAATGGCAGAGCTGAACGACTCGATGGCACGTTGGCCGGCGGAATTGGGACATTGGCAAAGTCATTAGAAATCTTGGAAGAACTTGGTTATTCACGCGAGAAGACGCTGCCGGCGGTCACAACTCGTCCGCTCAAACTGATTAACGTTCACCTATAAATAGCGCGTACAATTCGCGATGAAGAGTCGCCCGGATCACCGCGTTACTTAAGAGCCTAATTAACTTTTAAGCAC
>CAZYJU010000163.1:0-2031 GCA_964647945.1 uncultured Actinomycetes bacterium
GCAAGAAATGGATTGATGCCTTGAATGGCGATCATGATGCCGCCAAAGAAAAGGGCAATCAATACTGAAAAAAGTGGAACTGTTAAACCCGTCAACCTCTTCATTATCTAGCAATCCTATTTACTTGACGTTGAATTTAATAGTGGCGATAAAGGAATGGGAGGTGCAGATCGCACCCCCCATTTCTTTACTTACTTATTTAGAGCTTAACTCCAGTTGGTACGGTTCCATCAAGAACCTGTGGAACTAGAGCTGTGACCTTATCTTGAATCTCCATTGAGATCTTTGATTCAAAGTCATGATAAGGAGCAAGACCAACTTCGCCGAAGTAGTTTCCACCAGCGATTGATCCATCCTTAGCTTGTGCAATTAGCGCAGCAACACCCTTATCAATTAGCTTCATTGCTGAAGTAACTAAGCAAGGTTGTGCCTCTGGAACAGTTCCCCATTGATCAGTATCAACACCGATGCAATAAGCACCTGGAGTCTTTGCAATCTGAAGAAGTGCGCCATTACCAGTGTTACCACCAGCACCGAAGATCACGTCATAACCCTGAGAGAGCATCTGCTTTGCAGTTGCACCGCCCCATGCTGGGTCATTAAATGCGTTATCTGGAGCGTGATAGACCAACTTGGTCTCTGGATAATTCTTTCCTAATTCCTTAGCAGCATAAGCAACACCGTTACGGAATCCTTCACCGAAGTAGCGAACTGGTGGAACAACATCGGTTCCTAGAACTGCACCAGTCTTGCCACTTGTAGTGATGTTTCCAGCAAGGTAACCAGCTAAGAAGCCAGCTTTATCTTCTGGGAATACAAGTCCGGTCAAGTTAGGAACAGCAGTTCCCTGGAATTGGTCAACACCAATGAACTTGATATCTGGATATTTTGCAGCAGCAGTAGCCATAGCTTCTGCCATCAAGAAACCAACGCCGATGATGACGTTGTAACCTGCATCTGCAAACTGTCCAATGTTTGTTGCATAATCTTTTGGATCTAAGGTTTCAACATATTTTGCGAAACCGCCAACGGCTTCAGCACCCTGTTGAGCACCTTCCCACGCGGACTGATTGAAAGACTTGTCATCAACTTTTCCAGTATCAGTTACAAGACCAATACAAAATGCATTTTCAGTTCCGCAATCGGCCTCAGAAGTAGTTGAATCGCTGCTGCAGGCAACGAGTCCAAATAAGCTAAGGCTTAACGCTGCGACGATTGCCGCAAGACGCTTTAACATGGATCTCCTCTCAAAGTTTTTGTGCAAATTGCACATTCGATCGAATATCAACGAACGTGGGGAGGCGCTGGTTGACTCTTGGAATCCTATCCAAGGGACTTTTTTATTCCAGCGTCTCTGCCATCTTTCTTCATCTGAGCGTTTCGTCACGAATCGGTAACGTTCTAAAAGTATCAACTCTGGGTTTAGGCTAGGCAGATGCGAACGATTTCGTGGCGCGAAGAATCAGGTGGATTTGTCCGACTTTTAGATCAGACAAAGTTGCCCCAAGTTGCGCAAGAAATCGATATAAAAACTCATCAGGATTTAATTGCAGCCATCAAAAGTTTGGCAGTGCGTGGCGCTCCCGCTCTTGGCGTAGCCGGGGCACTCGGTGTTGCGTTAATAGTAAAAAATTCCGAGAAAGAAGGCTGGAGTGTTAGCGCTCGCGATAGCGCCATTGCAGATTTGCGAAGTGCTCGTCCTACTGCAGTTAATTTGGCATGGGGTGTGGATCAAGCGCTACAAGTTATTGGTAATGGTTCAACCGCAGTTCTTGCGCGAGCGTTAGAAATTGCTGACGCAGATGCGAAAGCAAATCGTGAGATGGGAATTAAGGGCGGCGATTTTCTCTCTAAGTTATTAAGTCATAAATCTAAGAGCAATCAGATGCGGCTCCTTACTCATTGCAATACCGGCGCACTTGCTACAACTGAATGGGGCACCGCTCTCGGTGTCATCCGCGATTTATATGAGCGAGGATTAGTAAGTGAAGTATTTGCAGATGAAACTCGACCGCTATTACAAGGTTCGCG
>CAZYJU010000164.1:0-1987 GCA_964647945.1 uncultured Actinomycetes bacterium
GTCTGCTATTGTTTCTAAAGAATCATTAACCAATAACAGCGACTCCGCGGTTAATTTTCATAGGTAATTTTTGTAGTCCTGTAGTCGCAGGTCCAAAAACTAATTCGCCAGTAGATTCAAATTCTGATCCGTGGGCTTCGCATCTCCAGCCATCTTCAGTTCGAGAAACTGTTACACCTTGATGTGGGCAGCTAAGTGAAAAGGCTAAGTAAGAGGAAGAGCCAGTCCTAGCAATAGCAACTGGCCTTCCCTTCACATTGCCAACTTTTACAGAGCCCCCAACTTTTGAGAGCTCTTTGACTTTCTTTAAGTTGACCGAAATTCGGCCATTAGGCAATTTCTTTACTGAAGTATTTGCAACTGCGGTTGGAGTTTGAATTCCATTTAGAACCAAAAGTGCGCACGCACCGGTCAAAAGATGTCGTCTAGATATCGGTTCCATCTGGAATTATCCCTTCACAAAAAGTTATTTCTTAGACTTAATTGCAGAATAAAGCGTAACTCCCGCGCTTGCAAATGCCAATCCATCAGGAAGAGAACCTTGCGGAAGTCCTAAAACTGAAACGATTGTGTCCGCAATACCAGGAGCCAAAACTAATTTAGCGCCTTCGTAAGAAGTTGTGCGGAGTTTAGTTTTCTTATCGTTTACTACTTTAGCCTTTAAGTCTTTTGCATTTGTGATTGTGAAGATAGTTGTAGCCTCTTGAGCAGCTGATCCTACAAAAGCCTTCACAACTCCACTCTTCAAATCAATAAGTGGGTTCTTTAACAAAACTTGAGAATTATTGCTGGTATTAAAGAGCACTAAATTTGAACCCACATGCTCCACACCGGTTTTAGTGCCAGTTACTGGAACATGGAAAACCACCTGGCCCTCAGGTGATGAAATGGAATCGCCCATCACTGCTGAGGTCGCTCCACCTTGAACATAAAGAACCACTCCTAAACTCTCAAGAGTAGAGGCAATTCCTTTTTCACTCTTTAGATGAGTCATGCTTTGGCCAGGCTTAGCAGCATCCGCAAGCGCAGGGCTTGAAAGCAATCCGAGTGAGACTAAAGCAATTGTTAAAACCTTCGCAGACTTTTTAATCATTTTTCTCTCCTAGTGTTTAAATGAACGTTCTTTGAAGTACTAACAAGTAGTAAAACTTTGTCATTGGGACTTAAATTCCCTACTTTCAGAGAAGATTCATGATTGCAATCACAAGTTAATGCAAATCATTTGCAGCTTCACGCTTAACTTCTGCCTTCTTGAGAAATAGGCGCTCTATACCTTAATTGTCGGGTGGGGCTAAAGTTGGATTTATGCAAGTTAACTTAGATAAAAAAACTAGTGCGCTACTTTCGATTATTTTGCTTTTAGCTGGTGCTCTGATCTTTGTTTTAAGTTCTCGCGAAAACAAAGATGCATTTGAAATGCATAATCATATGAGTGGCAGTGTTTCTAATTCTGCTTTTACAGGTGCTGATGTAATGTTCTTGCAGATGATGATCCCTCATCATCAACAGGCAATTAATATGTCTAATCTAGCTTTGGAATTATCTAAAAATAAAGAATTACTTGAGTTAGCCAAAGTGATTGCCAAAGATCAAGAAGCTGAGATTATTCAGATGAGAAATTGGTTGAAGCAGGCAGGCGCCAGCGAAGATCCAGGGCATTCAATGAGTGGCATGGGTGGCATGTTGACACCCGAGGAATATTCGAAGTTAGAAAAATCTAGCGGAATTGAATTTGATAAATTGTGGCTGGAAGGCATGACCGAACATCACGATGGTGCAATACATATGACCAACATGATTATTGATGCAGATAATTCTGAAATTAAAGCTTTTGGAGAGGCTATCGTGAAAGCTCAATCTGCCCAGATTGAGCAGATGAAATCTATGCTTGCAAAGTTATAGAACCTTTTCAGGATCCCGAGATTCTGAAAATAAATGGAGCCCCCCGTCAGGATTGAACTGACGACCTTCCGCTTACAAGGCGGAT
>CAZYJU010000165.1:0-1976 GCA_964647945.1 uncultured Actinomycetes bacterium
TTACCAAAGCATCTTTGTCCCTAAAGTGGTGATAGCTGGCACTCGGGCTTACGCCGATTTCTGCTGAGACTGCTCTGAGAGATAACTGATCGGGGCCGTACTTGCGCACCAAAGTGATCGCCGCATCCACCAAGGCGGTTTCGAGATTGCCGTGGTGGTACGAGGCCTTAGTTGCCGCCCTAGTTGCCATAGGGAAATCCTCCCAGCAATCTTGACAATGTTCAAATAGGCTCCCATAATCTGAGCAGTGTCTAGATACAAAGATCTAGATTCGTTATTGGGAGAAATTCATGGCTGATAGAGCAGTTACGCGATGGGCAGGGTTTACAAGCATTCTTCAGGGATTGCTGATTTTTATCCCTACTTTTGTGCTTGGGGCAGCAATAAATTGGCCAGATAGCCTGGATGACCCAGCCTCTGTTGCTCTTCCTCGCTTGCTTGAAAATGAAGGTGCGGTTCGGGTGGGCTACTTCGCCTACCTGATTTACTCGATTCTTTTCGCAGTTTCAATCGCTCTACTTAGTGAACTTGTCTTTGGAAAGAATGCCGGAATCTTGATGAGAATAATCATCGCACTCGCCATAGCTTCAGCCTTAGCAAGAAGCATCGGAATCATTCGCTGGCTTGTTCCAATGTATGACTTAGCCGATTTATGGAACGGTGCAACTACTGAAGAGCAGCGCTACACAATAAGTACAACCTTTGATGCCCTTAATTCGTACGGCGGGACAATCGGTGAAGTTCTTGGCGTCAGTATCTTCGCGGCTCTCGCAATTCTTCTCCTATCAATTGGAAACTTACGTCAAAAGACTCTTCCCAATTGGTTTAGCGTTTTTGGTCTAATCTCAGCCTTTGGATTGTTGTGGACATCAACTGAAATTCTTGGGGTTAATCCTGGCGATTCTGCCATTTTTCTAGGTACAACAATTGTCCAACTATGGTTCCTATTCATTGGACTTTGGTTAGTTGTTAGAGGCAAGAATTTGACCACGAAGAACAATGTGGGAAGATGATTGAAACTCATGTAGTACTTGGAAGTGGAACTGTAGGCAGCAAGCTCGCTACCAAATTAAGTTTGGCAGGCAAAAGGGTAGTGCTGATTTCCCGCTCTCAAAAAGGTCCATCACTTGCAAATGTAGAACGACTAAAGGGCGATGCATCATCTGTCGAGAGTATGAAATCTGCTGTCACTAAGGCAGATTTCATTTATAACTGTGTAAATCCTCCCTATCACAAGTGGGATCAAGAGTGGCCTTCAATCCAAAAAGCAATCATTGAGTTCACCATGAAGAGTAATGCCGTACTTGTAACCTGCTCAAATCTTTATGGGTATGGCCCGAATCAAGAATTTCTTACCGAAGATCTTCCACTTCTTGCTACTTGGAAAAATGGTCGCGTTAGGGCGCAGATGTGGTTACAGGTAAAAGATCTCCATGATGCCGGAAAGATTCGAGCCACTGAGGTTAGAGGATCGGACTATATCTGCGCATCTGATCAAAGCCGTATGGGCGATCGAGTAGTTCCAAGATTGATGAAGAGAAAGAGCGTTCAATTACTGGGCTCTTTGGATAAGTTGCATACCTGGACCGATCCGGATGATGTTGCAAATTTAATGATGGTGGTTGGCCAAAATGAGATTGCCTGGGGTAAGCCGTGGCATGTTCCAAGCAATGGCCCAATGACTCAAAGGCATGTGATTAGAGATATTGCTCGTGAGTTAGGAGTTAAAAATCCAAAGGTGAGTTCAGTTTCACCTCTTATTGAAAAAGCACTTGGTCTTTTTAATCCGGCCATTCGTGAGCTCAAAAACACCGCCTATCAATTCAACCAACCGTTTGTAATGAGTGATGAAAAGGCGCGAAAGGCCTTTGGTTTAAAACCTAAATCTTGGGATTTAGTAATAAAAGATTTGGTTGCGTCTTACAAGAAAAACTAGAAGCTGGATAACTACTAAGAGAAAGGCTGTACATGTTTGA
>CAZYJU010000166.1:0-1940 GCA_964647945.1 uncultured Actinomycetes bacterium
TTATCTGCTGGAACTCGGACGGTTAGATCGCCCTGAGCTACCTTTAATACCAAGTAGGTCTTCTCTTCGCCTTTGATCACGCGCTTCTCGATTGCTTCGATTAGAGCTGCTCCGTGATGGGGATAAACAACGGTTTCGCCGACCTTAAATGACATTTAACGCCTTTCGCCTCAAGCAGAAGGATAATTTTAGCATGGATTCGCGACTAAGTCACCCGCAGATTTCTAGCGTAATTTCTAGCAAATTACACTGATAAAATTTGCACCTACTATCCCTTGTTAATTTATCTTTATTCAATTCAGGAGTAGTCGATGGCTCGAAGAATCACAGTTGCAATTACTGCGATTGCACTTGCAACAACTTTAACTGCATGTGGTGCTGGAAATAACGCTCCGACTCGTCTGATTCAACAAGTAACCGATGGCGTTGAAGCTAACGTCAAAACTGACGAAACGCTAATTTATGTGCGAAATCTCTATATCTCGCTAAACCAGGCTGGCGATGCGAATTTGATTGCGACCATCATCAATCAAAAAGAGAAAGAAGATGCGTTAATCGCGCTGGCTATTAACAATCAAGAGATCAAGATTGATCCACTACCTGCAAAGTTAAATAAGCCAATAATCTTCGGTGGGCCTTCTTCTAATGCCAGCGCGACCTTACCTGCCGCTGGTTTGATTGCTGGAAACCGCTATCCGGTATCGCTCTTCTTCGGAATTAGTGGATCAGTAACTTTAAATGCTCTAGTGGTGGCTGAGTAATTACTCAAGCCTCCATTTTGTAGCCTAAACCGCGGACTGTCTGAATTAATTCAGGGTTTGCAGAATCCTTCTCAAACTTTGCACGTAAGCGCTTTATATGCACATCCAAAGTCTTGGTATCTCCCACGTAATCGCTGCCCCAAATACGATCGATTAATTGCTCTCGAGTTAGCACTCGTCCGGCGTTACGCATCAAAAACTCCAAAAGTTCAAACTCTTTAAGCGGTAATGCAACACTTTTGCCCTCAAATATAACTAAATGCCTGCCGGCATCTAACTTCAAATTTCCAACTTCAACTATTGAGTTATCAGTACCGCCTTCGCTGGTGTCATTTCCACGGCGCAGAGCAGCCCGTACGCGAGCCAGCAGAACTCGCGCTTGGTAAGGCTTAGTTACATAATCATCTGCACCAAGTTCTAAGCCAACTACAACGTCGACTTCATCGTCTTTTGCGGTCAACATAATGATTGGCACATTGGAGGTGGCTCGGATTTGTCTGCAGACTTCAGTGCCATTTAGCCCAGGTAACATCAAATCTAAGAGAATCAAATCAGCGCCAAGTTTCTCGAATTTAGCTAGCGCATCCAGGCCATCTTCTGCGATTTCGACTTCATAACCCTCGCGACCTAATAGAAATGCCAGAGGTTCTGAGAAAGATTTCTCATCTTCGACAATCAAGATTCTGGTCATTTGCGATCTTTCATATTGGTAAGTGGCAGTAATACTGTGAAAGTACTACCAGTTCCGGGAACGCTCCAGACTTGAACTTCGCCACCATGATTTGAGATTACATGCTTAACGATAGAGAGCCCAAGTCCAGTTCCGCCAGTATCTCTAGATCTAGCTTGGTCGACTCGATAAAAGCGTTCAAAGATGCGAGCAAGTTCTGACTCTTCGATGCCCACGCCTTGATCGCTTACCGCAATCTCAACAACATCATCGCTCTGTTTCAAAACCACATTCACATTTGTTCTTTCAGGTGAGTAATTAATAGCGTTATCGACCAAGTTGCTAAATGCAATTAGTAGCTGTTTACGATCTCCGAAGAACTCTACTTCGCCTTCTGGCGCAAAATTTATCTGTACCTGTTGCTTTTCGGCATGCACCTTTGATTGATTGATAGCCTCTTCAATCAATTCATTTAATGAGAAATACTCTGAATTTAAAGTGGTGTTCTG
>CAZYJU010000167.1:0-1938 GCA_964647945.1 uncultured Actinomycetes bacterium
AACCAGCGCTAGCGCCAGGAAATTGCATCAACTCTCCAGGCAGATAACCGATATTGCGTTTTAGTTCTACAGAATTGCGATGCGTATCTAAACCAAAGATGCTGGCGCTACCTCTAGTTGGCCGAATCAGATCCATTAACAATTTGATTAGAGTGCTTTTACCAGCGCCATTTGGTCCGATCAACCCAAAGACCTCGCCTTGATTTACTGTTAAATCACAGTCAAATAAGCCTTGTGCGGCTCCGTAATCTTTCGTTAACTGCGAACAGGCGATGACCTGGTTGGCCATGACTAAATTTTGCGAGTTGATGCTTGGTAAATCGATTCGATCGCATCATCCAATACTTCATTAAATTGCGATTCTGACTGATCGACTTTAAGCCCTTCAGTAAGCGCACGCGAGAACGAGGCGATCAAATTACGATTCTTACTTAATAATTCATTTGCCTCATGTCGAGTGTAGCCACCAGATAGCGCAACCACTCTAATTAGCTTTGGATGCTTGGTAAATTCTTCATAGAAATTAACTTTGGTAGGTAGCGTTAATTTGAAAATTACGCGTTCCTCGATATTTTCAAGTTCTGCAAGTAATTCAGACTTCAATATCCCTTCGCACTTTTCTTTATTTGGAGATTTGATATCAACCTCTGGTTCAATAATCGGAACCAGCCCGCCGCTTTGAATCACTTTTGCAAAAGCAAATTGCTGTTTAACAATCTCTCTGATTCCTTCAGGATTCGCATCTTTGATTACCGATCTCATCTTAGTTCCGAAGACATCATGTGAGACTGCAGCATTAATGCGCGGAATTAATTCAGGGATTGGTTTCATCAATTGCACGCCATCAGCCTCTGCCATCAAACCATCGTCAACTTTTAAAAATGATAGAATACCTTTCTCCTGCCAGAGATACTTTGCAGTTGCCATTCCTGCTACATGGCTATTCATGGTTTTCTCAAAGAGAATTACGCCTAAGATTCTTTCGGAGGTAAAAACTGGGCTGGTAATAATTCGTGCACGCATCTGATGGACGAGATGAAACATCTCATCTTCATTTTTATATTCATCTTCAGAGATTCCGTAAAGTTTTAAAGCTTTTGGTGTAGAGCCACCACTTTGATCTAAAGCTGCGATAAATCCTTGCCCGCGCTCCATCCGTTCTAGCATCTTGCTCTTCATATTCATTTTTAAATCCTAGGTTTCAGGGCTCTCGAAATCTTCTTAACTTGCGAGGCTAGTTAAGTCAGAACTGGGTCATATCTCAATATGTGATAACTCTCGAAATACTTTCATCCACAGCCAACAAACGGGCTTTCAAGCGTAAAAATGCCCCAAATAAGCTGGTTATCCACCACTTATCCCCAGCCATCCACAGCTTCATCAACAGCTTTTCCAGGGGTTCTACACAACCTTCTACACACCCTCGTTCGCCAATGTCATACCTGGGTGAGAAGTTTCTCCCCGTGAGCATCGCAGAGTTTCCACGTAGCAACGGTTCCGATCTCGAACGTACCCCGCCACAAGATTTAATCGCCGAACAATCAGTGCTCGGCGGAATGTTGCTATCTAAAGATGCAATCTCTGATGTTGTCGAAATTTTAAAAGAGCGCGATTTTTATCGACCAGCGCACGAACTTATCTTTGATGCAATCTTAGATCTATATGGTCGCGGCGAACCAGCTGATGCAATCACTGTAGCTGCAGAGCTAACAAAACGTGGCGATATCGCACGCGCAGGTGGCGCACCATATCTACATACTTTGATTAACGCAGTCCCAACCGCAGCAAATGCCAGCTTCTATGCAAAAATTGTTCGCGAACGTGCAATTGCTCGTCGTTTAGTAGAAGCCGGTACCAAGATTGTGCAGCTTGGTTACTCAACTGAAGGCGACATTGATGATGTTGTCGATCAAGCACAGGCAGAGGTTTACCAAGTCA
>CAZYJU010000168.1:0-1907 GCA_964647945.1 uncultured Actinomycetes bacterium
GAGAAAGATTAATCAGATTGTTTTTCCAGCCAGTACTCGTTCTATGGGCGCTCTGGTCTACAGATGCATATCGTTTAATTCAGCGACGAGTGAATCCTAGGAATTAAAAAACTCAAAATTCAGCCATATTCCTGATTCTTTCCTGAGAAATTTCTCGAAATAACAAGCAGGCAAGTAGAGACTGATTTCAAGATGCGCAGCATTTCCTCACCATTTAGACTCTAGTTATCAACTAGCCGATAGTTATGGGAGTGCGAATATGAAGCTCAGAAGATTAATTACATTGACTTTGGCCTTTTCCTTAATTCACTCAAGCCATGCCTTCGCAGATGTTGCACCCGGACAAAGTATGACCCATATGAAAACAACACCTGGCTTAGCTTCAACCCTTGAATCTATCGGCGTGATTTTCTATGTCCAAGGTGGAGCTACTTCAGGATTAATAGGTGAATCAGTTTCAGCAACAAATAGCCAAGTTGTCTTTCATATTCCGATAACAGGAAGCAAAAACGGAGTGAAACATAATGGAAGCAATATTGTTTTCTTCAATACGTTGAATAATTCACAAGTTCAATTAAAGAATCCGGTTATTGATCTAGCCAAGGGCATAGTGACCGCGACGATTCCGCAAGCATCAAATCAATCCATAACAATTTTAAATATCTCAAACTCTTCAGAGCTTAAGTCAAAAACCAGCACGGATTCCAGGACGCGAATTAAGTCAAAAGTTTATTCGGGAGCAGCGCTTAACTTAGCTCCGGGTGTTGCCGGAACTTTAAATTCGCTACTGGGGCTAGCTCCTAATTCCATTTCCGAAGGAGCTGTCTTTGGATCTACTGATGTGACTTTGAAGCGAACCGTAAAGAGTCGCTAATTTGGAGAATTTAACTCGACGCAGCGTTATTCAAGGGGCTTGTGCGCTTTTTGCTGCCAGTTTTGTGGGCCTGCCTGAAGCAGCTAACGCATCCGTAAAACGAATTGCGAACGGAAGATTGTCGGTTAGAGTCAAGTTAATTCCTGAGCTTTCTGAAATTGGTGGTGCAGTGCAAATTGGAAACTTCAAAGGAAAACCAGCTGGCCTTGCAAAAACAGGTACAGATACATATGTTGCATTTAGCCTCGCTTGCCCCCACCAAGGTGTAACAGTTGAGCGAAGTGATAAAGGTTGGGTTTGTCCGGCTCACATGTCTGAATTTGAATCTGATGGTGATCTGGTGCTCGGACCTGCTACTCGTAGACTTCCAAGAATTCCAAGTCGTTTCAGTAACGGTCGAGTAATAGTAGGTTAATGAAATGAAGTTATTTCGAAACATTGCGATTCTCCTAGTTTTTTCGCTTTTCATCACTGGATGTGCGACTAAGGAAAGCGATGAAGCCCTGGGATACAGCAGGCAAGAAATCATGTTCGCGGAAATGATGATTCCTCATCATCAACAAGCCATTGAGATGTCAGATCTTGCACTTCGATCGAGTCAAAATCCAGAAATTTTGAAATTGGCAGAGCAGATTAAACGCGCTCAAGAACCAGAAATAGACTTTATGAAGAGCTGGCCAGGAGTCGATGGGGAAGCCCATATGGGCCATGCAATGATGGGAATGCTCGATGATGAAGAAATGGATTCTCTAAGAACTGCAACTGGAAAAGCATTTGATTCCTTATTTTTAAACGGAATGATCGAACATCATGAGGGTGCAATTGACATGGCCGGCATGATTTTAGAATCTTCAAATCCTAAGGTGGCAGAGCTTGCAATTTCAATAATTAACTCACAGACCGAAGAAATAAAATTTATGAAGAAGCTCCTTGCTGATTTGAAGTGATTCTGAAAGTAGCCACTTAGACCAAAAGCAAGAGTGGGTTGTGTAGGGATCGAACCTACGACCCGGTGATTAAGAGTCACCTGCTC
>CAZYJU010000169.1:0-1840 GCA_964647945.1 uncultured Actinomycetes bacterium
CTTGCAGGGGTTGCGATAAACATCGAATTTATTAGCGCCAATCCAACTGGCCCTTTGCATCTTGGTCACACTAGATGGGCTGCAGTTGGCGATGCGTTGGCACGAGTATTAATTGCAGCAGGTGCGAAAGTAACTCGTGAGTTTTATATAAACGATCGCGGTGTGCAGATGGAGCTCTTTGGAGAATCGGTTAGAGCTGCAGCACTTGGAAAGGCAATTCCTGAGGATGGTTATCAAGGCGCATATATTGCAGATATCGCAAAGCATCTAGTCGATCAAGATCCGCAATTACTTAAATTGCCAGAGCCAGAACAGATAATTCAATTTCGCGAACGTGCCTACCAGTATCAATTGGCAGATCAGCAAAGGGTGCTGCAGACATTTAATACCAATTTCGATGTCTGGTTCTCAGAGCGCTCGCTTCATGAAAGTGGCGCAGTAACTCATGGCTTGGAGCAACTAAAGAAGAAGGGGCATGTCTTCGAATCTGAAGGAGCAACATGGCTGCGCACCACAGATTTTGGAGACGATAAAGATCGGGTACTTTTAAAAGCCGACGGCACTTATACCTATTTCACTTCAGATACCGCTTACTACATCAATAAACGCGAACGTGGATTTGATATTTGCATCTATTTATTAGGCGCTGATCATCATGGTTATGTCGGAAGGCTCAAAGCGGTTGCGCAGTGCAACGAAGACAATCCAGATAAGGTCGAAGTACTTATCGGTCAATTGGTAAAGATCATGAAAAATGGCCAAGAGGTCAAACTTTCAAAGCGCGCTGGCACCATCATTACTTTGGAAGATATCGTCGAAGAAGTTGGCGTTGATGCAGCTAGATACACCTTGATTCGCTATCCAACTGATTCACCGATGGTTATGGATGTTGAAGTTTTGAAATCTCGCACCAATGAGAATCCGGTTTACTACGTTCAGTATGCACATGCTCGAATTGCAGGCGTGCTACGAAATGGCGAAGAGCTCGGTATCAAAGTTGGCGATTTCAATACCGGAGAGTTGATCCACGAACGCGAAGTGGAGTTAATGGGATCCCTATCTGATTTCCCAATCGTGGTCGCCACTGCAGCCGAACTTCGTGAGGCACACCGAGTTGCTAGATATCTTGAAGAGTTAGCTGGTGTTTACCACCGTTTTTATGCTGATTGTCGCGTATTGCCGATGGGTGAAGAACCGGTCAGCGATCTACATATGGCGCGACTAAATCTCTGTGCGGCAACTCGCCAAGTACTGGAGAATGGGCTCTCATTATTAGGCGTTAGCGCGCCGGAGCGGATGTAATGTCAGATTCAGTTTGGTCTGCAAATGCAAAGTTTGCAGATGGCCAATTAACCATAGCCGGAATTTCGGCTACTGATTTGGCACGCGAATTTGGTACCCCACTATTTGTATTAGATGAAGCTGATTTCAAGGCTAGAGCCAGCGCTTTTCGCGACCAACTTTCAAGCGCTTTTCCAGCAAGCACTATTTATTATGCTTGTAAAGCATTTACCTGTAAGCAATTGATGCGCTGGATGGACGAACTTGGACTTGGTGTAGATGTCGCAACTGGCGGAGAGTTAGAAGTTGCGCTCGCAGTTAATTTTCCACCGGCACGAATTGAAGTGCACGGTAACAATAAATCATTAGCGGAAATCGATCGCGCAGTTTCAGTTGGGGTCGGAATGATCGTAATCGATTCAATCCAAGAGATCTCGCGGATAGCTGCTGCTGCAAAAAGCCATGGCAAAGTGCAGCCAGTCTCAATACGTTTAAAACCTGGCGTTGAAGCTCACACCATTGATGCAATTGCCACTGCACATGAAGATGTGAAATTTGG
>CAZYJU010000170.1:0-1821 GCA_964647945.1 uncultured Actinomycetes bacterium
GTAAATAGATTTCCTTCTGCAAGTCCACGTTGCCAATCTTTTGTATTACTTAGGTTCTCTAAAATCAAACCGATTCGTTCTGGATCATCTCGGTGAGTTCGCTCTTCATCTCTTTCGGTATCACGTTTGCGCACCTTGGTTCGGTAAGCCTTAAATAGCTCGCGGGCGATATCACGTTTCATTTAACAACACCTGCCGCAACGGTATATTTCTTACCAGTTAAACCCTCGGGTAAATCATTAGCAACTGCAACAGTAATGAAGGTTTGCTCAGTTGATTCAGTTAGTTTTGCCAATCGCTCACGGCGATTTTGATCAAGTTCAGAGAAAACATCATCAAGAATCAAGATTGGATTATCTCCATCTGCTTTCAAAAGTAGATAACTTGCTAATCGAAGTGAGAGGGCAATTGACCAAGATTCACCGTGGCTCGCAAATCCCTTAACTGGATGTTCGCCAAGATTTAAAAGTAAGTCATCACGATGTGGACCAACTAAAGAGATGCCGCGCTCTCGCTCTTGGAAACTTACCTCGCTGATTTTCTTCAGTAGCTCGGTTTTATTTGCTTCTTTATCTTCACTTAAATTCTCTAAGTTTGATTTATATTCAAGAGATGGTTTCTTTTTAACTGAGATATTTTCATAGGAATTCATTAAGTGGGGTGTGAGATCTCTAATCAATTTCAAGCGGGCTGCAATGACTTCCCCGCCGAAGTTAGCTAGGTGTTCATTCCAAGGATGGAGCGTGCCCTCTGGGGCGCGGGCTTTTAATAGGGTATTTCGCTGTTTTAAAGCTTTTTCATAATCACTGATTACCCCACCAAGGCGTGGGTTTCGTTGAATTAATAAGTGATCTAAAAAGGTTCGGCGTTCACTGGGGTCGCCGCGAACTAAATCTAAATCTTCTGGTGAGAAACAGATTGCTTTAACAAGACCAGAGATAGCGCGTTGGCTTCGAACTGGATTTTGATTAACTTTGGCGCGATTTGCTTTTCCATTGTTAATCTCTAATTCAATTAAAGTATCTCGATCGCTATCGCTAACTTTTGCTCTTATATATCCGCGCTCGGCCCCTAGTTTTATTAAAGGCGCGTCAGATGAGATCCGGTGTGATGAAAGCAGCGCTAAATACATAATTGCTTCGACAATATTTGTCTTTCCTTCGCCATTCTCCCCAATAAAGATATGGGTACCAGTTGTTAGTGGTAGCTCAAGGTTTTTGTAGGAACGAAAATCTTGAAGCGATAGGTGGCTGATAAACATTTATGATGCGTAGCGCATTGGCATTAGTAGATAGCGGAATGAGCTATCTGCCTTGCCATCAACTTTATTCTGGCCAGTCAACATCGCGGGTTTATTAGATCCAGTAAATGCGATATTTACATAGGTTGTGCCAAGCGCAGTTAGTCCATCAGATAAGAAGGTTGGGTTAAATGCAATATCGATTGCTTCACCTTTGTAATTAATTTCTAACTCTTCAGTCGCTTGAGCTTCATCACCGGCGCCAGCTTCTAATTGGAGGGTGTTGTTATTAAATTTAAGGCGGAGCGGCACAGTTTTATCGGTAACCAGCGCAACGCGGCGCACCGAATCAAGAAGTTTGGCAACTTCAATAATTGCTGTTGCTGTGCTCTCGCTTGGAAGTAAGTGACGATAAGGAGGGAATGAGCCATCTAATTGGCGAGAAGTCATAGTTTTTGCATCGCTTGCAAAACCAACAAGGCGTTCATTGCTCGTGGTTGGTGCAATTGCGACAGAAACACTCTTGGTGTTTCCAATTGTTTTTGCGGCATCTGCCAAAGTTCTAGCGCGAAGCAGAGCAG
>CAZYJU010000171.1:0-1817 GCA_964647945.1 uncultured Actinomycetes bacterium
GCAGGAGAAGGCGTAATCTCATCACGACTTGGGTTACAGAAGAACGCTATAGAAGTTGATGAACATCTAAATATTCATCGACTTACCATTGAGAGAATGTCTCTTGGCGAACGTATAGATTTTATAATTTGCGATGAGGCTCAGTTCTATACGGAACGTCAGATAGAAGAGCTGGCAATGGTTGTAGATGGCTTAGGTATCGATGTTTATGCCTTCGGAATCCTCGCTGATTTTAGAACCAAGCTCTTTCCGGGATCGGCGCGACTTGTCGAATTGGCTGATCGCGTCGAAACGCTCCAGGTGAAGGCTCTATGTTGGTGTGGAGAACCTGCAACTCATAATGCTCGCGTTATTAATGGACAGATGGTTACCGAAGGCGAACAGGTAGTAGTTGGAGATACCGCCTCAGGAGATTCTACGCAAAAGACCGAGGTAACTTACGAAGTTCTCTGCCGCCGTCATCACATGCGAAAGATAAATGCACGAGCTTCGCAGGCTTCGCATCAATCAACTCCAACGCTTCCTTTTCAAGATTAAGTAAATACAACGGCATGATTAGAAAACGGAAGGTACTCTCATGAAGGTAAGAGGCTTAGCTGCCATGCAAGCTGGCGGACCATTAGTTCCTTACGAATTTGAACGTCGTGCGGTAGGCGCGAAGGATGTGGCATTCAAAATTTCACATGCTGGTATCTGTCATTCTGATATTCATCAAGTAAAGGAAGAGTGGGGCCCTGCGCTCTTTCCAATGGTGCCAGGCCACGAGATTGTTGGTTTTGTTTCAGAGGTTGGTTCAGAGGTAAAGAATTTTAAAGTTGGCGATCGCATAGGTGTTGGGGTATTTATTGATTCATGTCGCGAATGTGAACCATGTAAATCTGGTTTGCAACAGTATTGCGATAAAGGAATGACTGGAACTTACAATGGTTATGAACGAGACGGGAAGACAGTTGCTTTTGGTGGTTATTCAAATGGATTTGTAATCAACGAGGACTATGCGCTTCAAATTCCAAGCAACTTAGAAATGGCCGAAGTTGCTCCATTACTATGCGCAGGAATCACCTTGTACTCGCCAATTCGCTATTTCAAGACTGGACCAGGTAAACAGGTGGGAGTCATTGGCCTTGGTGGACTTGGCCATATGGGAGTTAAATTCGCGGCAGCGTTAGGTGCAGAAGTCACCGTGCTCTCCCACTCTGAATCCAAACGTGAAGATGCGCTACGTATGGGCGCCAAGGAATTTATTGTCGTAAAGAATCCGGAGGATTTAAAACCCCATCGCAGGAGATTTGATCTCTTGCTAAATACGGTTTCAGCGCAGTTGGACTTAAATTCTTACATCCAAACTCTAAAAATCAACGGCACCATGGCGATTATTGGCCTCCCCGACTCTCCATATTCGGTAAATGCGGGTGCGTTATTGGATGGGCGTAAATCACTTACCGGTTCCATGATTGGCGGAATTCCGGAAATTCAAGAGATGCTCGATTTTGCTGGAAAGCACAACATCACAAGCGATATCGAATTGATCAATGCAGACTACGTAAACCAAGCTTATTTACGTACAGTTGCAAGTGACGTTAAATATAGATTTGTTATTGATGCTGCAACCTTTTAGATTTTGAACTCTGACTGATGCAACTGCTAAAAGGCATTAAGAGCTAAAGCAAATATTGGGGCAAAGAAGAGCGCTGGAAGAAAGTTGCCCACTTGAATCATCTTTATCTTCAATAATCTAAGTCCGATGCCAAGAAGTAATAAACCTCCAGTAATCGTCATGGCATCTACTTGGTAAGGCTCCATTATATTTCCGAGAA
>CAZYJU010000172.1:0-1813 GCA_964647945.1 uncultured Actinomycetes bacterium
GTACTCTGGAAAGAAAGTGGCAAAGTGCAACGTAAAGTTGCGATTGTCGATCCATCGCTTGAGGATAAAGAGCAGCTAGCAATCTCTAAATATGGTTTTCAGATTGCAGATTTCGATCAGAACTATCAGTTGCTGCCAATTGCGCGTGGTACTACTTTGTTAGATGCAACGCTGGATGTTTGCAGCGGAGATTTTCCATCTGAAAAATCGCGTGTTTTACGTAGACAAGTAGCGGCATATAAAGAGGGCAGCCCTTATTCATTCCTCTCAACTGAGACCGTTAGGTATAAAGATGCCGCTAGCGCTGCAAGCGCCCTTACTGATTTAGATAAAGTAATTGCAAAGTGCAAAACCACTGGCGGTGCAGTTAGCGCACAAGGTGTGATTAATAAATATACATTTAGCGAAGCACCAAAGTTCACTTTTGCCGATGGAGTCTCAGGTCGCGTGGTGCTTACATTGATTGGCGAAGGTATCAGTGCACGATGGTTATTGGGCTTCTTTCAAGTAAAAGGTGATCTGGCAGTGAACACCTATTTAGTGCGAGCAGAGAAGTACACGGATAGCGATATCAAGCGCTGGAGCCAAGTAGCTAGCGAAATCTCAACTCGCTTAAGTTCTTATACCCCCGTAAACTTATCCACATGAGAAATAAAGTGGCGCTAGTGATGGTGCACACCTCGCCACTTGAACAAGCTGGTATCGGTGATGCTGGCGGTATGAATATCTATGTAATCGAATCTGCAAAGCGCATGGCTGCGATGGGCATGGATGTTGATATCTATACTCGCAAGATCACAGCTGACCAACCGGAAATTATCGAATACGAAAAGGGAATTCGGATAGTTCATCTAGATTTGCCAATCGGAACCAAAAAGGAAGAGATTCCAAGTTTCATCCCAGCAATGTCTGCAGATTTCAAAGCAAAGATCAAAGATCAAAATTACAAAGTAATCCATAGCCATTATTGGATTAGCGGAAAAGTCGCGATGCCTGCTGCAAAAGAATTTAAGATCCCGTTGGTACACACCATGCACACAATGGCACGCGTTAAGAATTTATCTTTGGCAGAAGGCGAGAGCCCAGAGCCGATGATTCGAGTTCAAGGTGAATCGCAGATCGTAGAAGCTGCAGATGCTCTAATTGCCAATACAGATGCGGAAGCCGCTTCATTGGTGGGTTTATATGATGCTTGTCCAGATATCGTGCGTGTGGTCGCTCCTGGCGTTGATCTCTATAACTTCACTCCAGATCGTAAAGATGCTCGTAAGAATTTGAATCTTGATTCAAATAAATTGATTGTCTCTTTTGTTGGTCGAATTCAACCGCATAAAGGCCCGGAAGTTTTGATTCGTTCTATAAACGAAATGATGCAACATAACCCTGAGCTACGTGGCAGATTGTTGGTTTTGATTACTGGTGGAGTTTCAGGTGTTAAGAACCATGAAGATTTACGACTACGCGAATTGGTAAATTGGTTAAAACTAGAAGATGTAATTCAATTCCTTGCACCTATTAGTCGAGATAAATTGCCAGATCTATATCGCGCCTCAGATTTAGTTTGCGTACCAAGTTATTCAGAGAGCTTTGGATTGGTCGCGCTGGAAGCCCAAGCTTGCGGTACTCCAGTAGTTGCAAGTGCAGTTGGCGGCTTAAGAACTGCAGTTGCTGATGGTATTTCAGGAGTTTTAGTGGATGGCCATAATCCAAAGGCCTGGTCCTCTGTTTTAGCGCGTTTACTAAAGCAACCAGAGCGTCGCGTTGTTTTATCAATGGGAGCAGTAGAACATGCATCGCACTTTGGTTGGGATGC
>CAZYJU010000173.1:0-1805 GCA_964647945.1 uncultured Actinomycetes bacterium
TATTTGGGCATGGCCGGAAAACACGAATTACATCAGAAGGGCTTACGCCTAACTCCGCAGCGTGAATTAGTGCTTGCTGCAGTTCGCGAACTTGGCCATTCAACTCCAGAAGAGATTGCAGAGCATGTTCGCAAATCTCATCCCGGAATTAATCTTTCGACTGTCTATCGCAATTTAGAAACCCTAGAAAATGTGGGCCTAGTTCAACATACCCATTTGGGCCATGGCAGCGCGACTTATCACGCATCCGAAGAGTTAAATCATCTGCATTTAGTCTGCGAAATCTGCGGATCAATCGGTGATGCACCGCTAGAAGTTGCAGCGTCATTCGTGCAAGCGCTATCTGATGAGTTTGGATTTAAGACTGACGTTTCACACTTTGCAATCAGCGGTCTCTGTGCTGATTGTGCAAACAAGTGAGTAATTACGCGATAGTTGAAAGCGCTGCAGATCGCGGCGCGATTTTGCACTTCGGAGATCCAGTAAAAGAACAGCGCGCTTTAGCCGCGGGTACCGCCTGGGCGGATCTTTCACATTTAGAGATAGTGGCAATCAAAGGCGTTGATCGCCTCCGCTGGTTACATGATTTAACTACCCAACATTTAGAGAGCTTCACCGGTGGTTGGAGCAGCGGTTTAATTTTGGATCACTTGGGACATATCGAGCATCAATTCTTAATTTATGACGCAGTTGATGCCAGCGAGACTTCATGGTTAATTGTCGATGTAGATCGCGCAAGTGCGCTGATTGAATATTTGAAGAAGATGCAATTTACGATGCGTGTGGAAGTGCGCGATGCATCTAAAGAGAAATCTCTTATCAAAGTGCCAGGTTTAACTGATGAACTAGGTGGACCATTTCAATTAGTAGATCGAGGTGCGATCCCACAGTTTGAAGGTGCCACTCAAGTTGGTATTTGGGCGCTAGAGGCAGAACGTGTGGCAGCGATGCGCCCCCGAATTGGTTTAGAGACAGATCACAAATCAATTCCGAATGAAATTAATCTTTTAAATAAAGCTGTGCATTTGAATAAGGGTTGCTATCGCGGCCAAGAGACAGTGGCGAAAGTTCATAATTTAGGGCAACCACCACGTAAGTTGGTTTTGCTACATCTTGATGGCAGCGAAGTTGATCTACCTGAAGTTGGCGCGGCAGTGGAACGAGATGGCATAAAGGTCGGTTTTGTCGGCACCGCTGCTCGTCACTACGAATTAGGAAATATCGCGTTGGCAGTTGTGAAGCGCAATGTCGACGCTAGCGCCAAACTATCTGTGGGCCATATCCCTGCCCAAATCAACGATAATTAATTAGGCTGGCCACGTGGAGCGGTTAACTTCATTACTACTTGGTCCAATCTCTATCGTGGTTGGCATTGGATTGATGCTTTATGGCATATTTGCCAAACCAAAGCAGAGACCGATTCGACGCTCAAAGTAAACTTATTAAATGGCCTTTACCATTCCTGAGGATCTACCTAAAGATCTCTATCCGCTTGCTTGGTTAATCGGAACTTGGTCTGGCAAAGGACAAGGCGAGTATGAAGGTGTTGCGCCATTTCAATTCGCGCAAGAAGTCACCTTCAATCACGATGGACGTAATTTTCTAACTTACTTTTCAAGATCTTGGATCATCGATGACAACAATGAGATCATCAAACAAGCGGCATCCGAAACGGGTTTCTGGAATATCCGTGAAGGAAAGATTCTTGATGTGATGCTCTCGCATTCAAATGGCCATGCAGAATCTTGGGTAGGCATTGTTGATGGTCCACGAATTCAATTGGCTTTTGATGGCGTAATCAATGG
>CAZYJU010000174.1:0-1737 GCA_964647945.1 uncultured Actinomycetes bacterium
AGCGCAGTTGGACTTAACTTCTTACATCCAAACTCTAAAAATCAACGGCACCATGGCAATTATTGGCCTCCCAGACTCTCCATATTCGGTCAACGCTGATGCACTGTTGGATGGGCGTAAATCACTTACCGGATCTATGATCGGTGGAATTCCGGAAATTCAAGAGATGCTCGACTTTGCAGGTAAACATAACATTTCTAGCGATATCGAATTGATCAACTCGGACTACGTAAACCAAGCCTATTTACGTACAGTTGCAAGTGACGTCAAATATAGATTTGTTATTGATGCTGCAACTTTTTAGATCTTGAACTCTGCCTGATGCGACTGCTAATAGGCGCTAAGAAGTGAAGCAATTATTGGAGCTAAGAAGAGAGCTGGAAGAAAATTACCGACTGGAATCATCTTTATCTTTAATAACCTCAGTCCTATGCCAAGAAGTAATAATCCTCCAGTGATCGTCATGGCATCAACTTGGTAAGGTTCCATTATATTTCCGAGAAAGAATCCAACTGCAGTCCAAGCCCCTTGATAAATTCCGACTGGAATGGCCGATGCAGCGACGCCCCAACCAAGAGATGATGCAAAAGCCATAGCTGCAAATCCATCAAGTATGGATTTCAAGGTTAACTGATCTATCCCATTTCCCATGCCATCACTAATAGAACCCAGAATCGCCAAAGGTCCAATCACGAATAACAGTGATGAAGAGAGAAATCCCTCGACAAAGGTGCCTTGTTTCGAACGAAATCTGGACCGTAAGAAATTACCTAGCTCTTCGAATCTATCTTCTATTTTCAGAGCGCTTCCTATTAAGCCACCGAAAAGTAACGCCATCAATATCGGCATGGTGCTCCAGCCATCCGGGATCTTTGATGTGTATTGATTGTTAAAGAGCGGAATTATCGCTGAGGCTGCACCTAAAATAGTAACGAGTCCGAGAGCATCGGTGATTAACTCTCTACTTTTCTCGCGAAGTTTTTCTCCCACAAATATTCCGATAAAAGTGCCCAAGACAATTGTTATGATATTAAAGATCGTACCGACGCCTGGAAACACCAAGCAAGATTAACTCAAAATCTCTGGGAGAACTTGCAAATGAAATACTAGTTAGCGACTGATAAGGTAAGCAAATGTCTTGGTTTATGAATTTCTTCAAACCACATCGCACCATTCCCACTACCCCTTGGACTGCAAGCGGCAGATGGGATTTGAACTTTCAAAGAGTAATCATTTTGACTTTTGGTCTTACTATTTTTGGATTAGGCGATTCCCTATTGATCCAGTCTCATATTGGCAATGCTCCTTGGTCGGTTTTGGCTCAAGGTATATCTGTTAGAACTGGACTTAATATTGGATTTGCTACCTTCCTAATTTCAGCTTTAGTTCTTATCTTGTGGTGGCCTCTTGGTGAACGTCCTGGTTTTGGTACGTTGGCTAATATCGTGATCATTGCATTTGCTATTGAAGTCGGCGTCATCAACTTTCCAGTAGCCGCAAATCAATTTATTGGTGTGGTCTACGCCTTCTTGGGTGTTGCTTTAGTTGGGGCGGGTTCGGCTCTCTACATAACATGCGGATTGGGGCCCGGCCCAAGAGATGGTCTTATGACCTCGCTTCATAAGCGAAGCGGTATTCGAGTTGGCCGAATACGTTTAGCTATCGAATCAACCGTATTCCTTGCCGGATGGGCCTTAGGTGGGCGAGTTGGTCTTGGAACTTTGATTTTCACCCTAT
>CAZYJU010000175.1:0-1736 GCA_964647945.1 uncultured Actinomycetes bacterium
CCAGAACTGTAATTACTGGCCTTGCGGGCGAAACAGTTGCTGATTTATTGCTAATAAATGATCACGATCTTACTTACGGAAAGATTAGATTCGATGAGCGCTCTATTCAGACTTTGAAAGCGCACCTCGGTGATATCACCGATTCACTGACTCGCGCACTCTGTTGGTCAGCTGCATGGGATATGCATCGAGATGGAGAGCTATCTGCTACTGACTATGCTGAGATGGTTCTAAATGCTTTAGGTAAAGAGAATGAAGCATCAGTTATCCAAGCCCAGATTGGTAATTTAGAAGTTGCAGTTGAAATTTACTCAGCACCAGGAAATCGTGATGCCTTACGCGCTAAGAGATCTGAAGGTCTTTACAAGCTTGCCACTGCCGCAAAATCAGGCAGCGATGAGCAGTTGGCTTTAGCGCGTGGCTTTGCAAACGGCGCGACTATTGCAGATGCCCCAAAGGTAAAAGATATTCTGGAAGGAAAATTAAATGGATTGACCATCGATTCTGAGATGCGTTGGTCGCTTGTTAAATCACTTGCAGAACGCGGTATCTACGGTGCAAAAGAGATTGATGCGGAACTGCAGAGTGATAACACAGCAGATGGCGCAAGACATGCTGCTGAAGCCAAAGCGCTAATCGCTACCGCAGAATCTAAGGCAGAGGTCTGGAGCGCTTTAACCGCCACCGAACTTTCAAATCACATCCAACGACATATGTTGTTGGGCGCTAATCGTCCGATTCAACAGGATCTATGGGCACCTTATGTCGATAAGTACTTTGCAGTTGTCCGAAAGATTTGGGATGAGAACTCATACGAGATTGGAAAGCAATTTGCAGATCTAGCGTTTCCACGCTTTGCGCCTACCGCTGAAAACCTAGCCAAGGCAGAGAAATGGATCGCTGATAATCAAGATGCTTCAGATGGAGTGATGCGCTGCGTCAAAGAAGGACGAGATGCGCTGATTAGAGCTCTAAAAGCTCAGAGCGCAGATGTTTGATTAATTAACTTTAAACAAAAATTAATCGATGTGATCGACGAGCGATTTCTTCTTGTTGCGCTTTGCTGAACCAGAATAGGCACCTGCATACGCGAGCGCACTGATCACTATAAATAATGCAACTGGTGCAACCACGAAGTATAAGAAAGTTTCAGTTGCACTTAGCCCAGGACCTGGAACCATTCCCGGCTCTAAAGTAGTTTGCAAAAAGTTCATGGTGCAGAGTTTAGGCAGTTGCTGTTGCAACGCCAAATGGCTCTAGATAAGGGATCCAGGCATCTTCAGCTCTGGTGGCACCTAACACACGCCATGCAGCGCCCATTGGTTCGCGCGGTAATTGTCTTAAGCGCCAACCTAATTCTTTCAATGGCTTATCGGCTTTCAAATGATTGCAGCGATGACAAGCACTAACCACATTCTCCCAAGTATGTGAGCCACCTCTACTTCTTGGAATCACATGATCAATGGAAGTTGCTGGAGCTGCGCAGTAAACGCATCGACCACCATCGCGCGCAAAAATTGCGCGGCGTGAAAGTGGAACTGCATGTCGATATGGAATCTTCACAAATTTATGTAAACGAATTACAGCAGGTAGTGCGATCTGGCCACTTGAGTAATTAAGAATTTGATTTGATTCTTCGACCATGCTGGCACGTTCATTGAGTACCAAAATTAGCGCGCGCCTATCACTTACAACACCTAGTGGTTCGTATGTTGCATTGAGCACTAACGCTCTAG
>CAZYJU010000176.1:0-1715 GCA_964647945.1 uncultured Actinomycetes bacterium
TGGGAAAGTGCTTGAGCATAACTGGTCAGTCAAACACCAATACGTTTCTAGCCCCCTCGCCAGCCCTCAATCTCTCGAAGGCCTCATTTAGACCCCCTAAACCTATGCGTTCGCTTATGAGTTCGTCTAGGAAAAGTTGACCCGAAAGATAACTTTTTACTAACGAAATGACATCCTTTTGAAGGTTGGCCGAACCAAAGTAGCAACCTTTTATCGATTGCTCATTGACAAATGGACCTGCATCCAAGGTGATTTGAGCGCCATTCTTCAAAAGTCCGACCAAGGTCAACTGCCCTTGCACCCCAGTTGCAAGCCAGGCCTGCGAGATAGTGGCTTCACGCCCGGAACATTCAAATACATAGTCAGCTCCTCCACAGATTGTTTTGATCGCTGCGACGGGATCCTCTTTGGCGGCATTTACTGTATGAGTGGCGCCAAGTTTCTTGGCGATCTCCAACTTCTCATCGCTGATATCTACCGCCACAATTGTTTTGGCGCCCACAATTCTTGCACCTTGCACGCTATTTAAACCGACGCCGCCGCAACCAAATACGGCAACAGATGAACCTGGTTTTACCTGCGCTGTATTTACGACTGCGCCATAGCCAGTTAGAACAGCACAACTTAAAAGTGCTGCGCGATCTAACGGCATCTCTTTTGGAATTACGACCGCTCCACTTGCTGGCACCACTGCATATTCGGCAAATGATGCGACACATAAGAATTGATTTAACTTTGAACCATTCTCAGAAAGTCGGCTGCTCTTATCAAATAAGCCTCCTGCTGCCATCGCATCACCTGCAGTAGCGCAGTAATTTGGTACACCCTTTTTGCACCATTCACATTGGCCGCAATTTGGCACAATCGACATCACCACATGATCTCCAACTTGAATTCCCGTTACATCAGGTCCAACTTCAGTGACCACGCCAGATGCCTCATGTCCAATTACTGCAGGAAATGGAACTAGTTTTCGCTTGCCATCGATGGCATTTAAATCACTCGCACATAAACCACTTGCTGCGACCTTAACCAAAATCTCACCTGACTTTGGTTTCGCAATCTCAATTTCAGCAATTCTAAAATCTTTGCCTACCTCGTCTAGAACTGCAGCTTTGATCTTCAATTTAAATACACCTTTCGCCTGATTAGGGTTTGAAGTTACACCTGGTTCGCATAGTGCGAAAGCGATTTTGCTGACTTTTCATCAGTTATAGGCTAAATTTTCCCAACAAATGAAACGGTGGTTCGTATGACGCAACGAGTCCAATCAGTTGAAAGAGCGCTTGGATTATTAGATGCACTTGCAAGTGCGACGGTGCCACCAACAATTCCAGAACTTGCACGGGCTGCAAAGGTAAATCGCGCTACCGCTTGGCGCTTGATGAATACCTTGGTTCACTTTGAATTGGCAGAGCGTGATGAGATCACCGGAACTTACAAAGTAGGTCCAGGCGCGCTTCGGCTTGCTGCTGCTACTGATAACACTAGTTTTGTAAGACGTTCTAGGCCCTTGCTTGAGAAAGTTGCCTTGAAAACTGGAGGCAGTGCATTTTTAGAAATATCAACTCGTGGCGATTTAGTCGTGATGGATCAAGTCAGATCTAGCTCCCCCATTCAAGTTGATTTGGCAGGACTTGATGTGCCACTTCATTGCGGATCAGTTGGAAAGTTATATCTGGCAACTCTTAGCGATGAAGAACTTGGTCAATTCT
>CAZYJU010000177.1:0-1711 GCA_964647945.1 uncultured Actinomycetes bacterium
AAATACTCAAACGAAGTTCTAATTGGTGAAGTTATCACTCGAACCGGTGCTACCCCAGCTACTCGATATGGCTCAACGCTCGAGCCTTTACTTATTGGTCTGGGTTTACTACCAATTGCATCCCGTTGGGTCAGACGGAAACGCTAAAGTAGAATGGCGCTCATGGAACTTCAAAAGGTCATCTTGTATTACGGCTTCACGCCGATTGCTGACCCAGAAGCCGTACGGTTATGGCAGAGAAATCTCTGCGAAACGCTTGGCTTAAAAGGACGCATTCTTATCGCTAAGCACGGAATCAACGGAACTCTGGGCGGAGATATGTCTGCTCTCAAGAAATATGTTCGACAAACCAAAGAGTATCCAGGATTTAAGAAAATTGATTTCAAGTGGTCTGATGGAACTGGAAATGACTTCCCTCGACTTCGAATTCGAGTGCGTGATGAATTAGTTGCCTTCGGAGCTCCAGATGAGATCAAAGTTGATATCAATGGCGTTGTGAACGGTGGAAAACATCTAAAGCCTTACGAAGTTAACAAATTAGTCGAAGAACGTGGCCAAGAAGTGGTCTTCTTCGATGGCAGAAATGCTTATGAGGCGAAGATTGGGAAGTTTAAGAATGCGGTCGTGCCTGATGTCGTGACTTCTCGTGATTTCATCAAGGAGATTGAAAGCGGAAAGTACGATTCATTGAAAGATAAACCGATAGTCACGTACTGCACTGGTGGAATTAGATGCGAGATTCTCTCTGCTGTCATGGTCAATCGAGGATTTAAAGAGGTCTATCAAATTGATGGCGGTATCGTTAAATATGGCAATAAGTATGCAGATTCCGGCCACTGGGAAGGCTCTCTGTACACCTTTGACGATCGAATGGCCATCGATTTCAGTGATGAGACAAAGGTAATCGGCAAGTGCGATAGCTGCCAATCGCCAACTAAAGATTTTCACAATTGCTCAAATGACAATTGCCATGAACTTTTCTTACTCTGCAATGAGTGCGTAAAAAATCCAGAGAACCTCAATTGCATACATGATGTGAGCAGGAGCCATAAGCAGGGTCGAGAAGAACTAGTTGGCTAGTGACCACTCCATGGGTCGCAGGTCCAGAACCTGATCGCGTAGTTAGCTATGGGACTAATTCAGATCAATTAATCGAATTTTTTGGTGATACTGGGCCCTTAGTTGCCGTAATTCATGGTGGTTACTGGCGCGCAAAACATAACCGAGAACATATGCGAGCGTTGTCAGCAAAACTTCTAGAAAATGGATTTCATGTTGCAAATATTGAATACCGGCGTGATCGCAATAACCCCAACCAAACTTTTGAAGATGTGACAAAGGCACTTGCAACTCTAGAACCACTAAACGCGATTGTCGGCTTCTCAGTTGGCGGACAGCTAGCGCTTCTAAACTCTGAATTTGCCCATAAATTGATCTTGTTAGCCCCGGTCACAGATCTTGAGAGAACAAAAAGAGAATCACTCGGTGAAGGTGCAGTCGCGGAGTTTTTTGGCGATCTTGACTTACATGTATTTGATCCCATGAAGCGTGAATACAATTCACATCTCTACATTATTCACGGCGACCACGATTCAAGAGTTCCAATTTCCCATTCGCGAGACTTCGCTAAATCAAAAGTTGCTTCATTGATGGAGCTAAGTGGAGCTGATCATTTTGATGTAATTGACCCCAATGGCATTGCAGCGGAATT
>CAZYJU010000178.1:0-1700 GCA_964647945.1 uncultured Actinomycetes bacterium
CAGTAGTTCCGCCACCGATATCTACCACCATGTTTCCGGTTGGTTCGTGGATTGGTAGTCCTGCACCAATCGCAGCAGCCATTGGCTCTTCGATGATGTACACCTTGCGAGCGCCTGCGGCATATCCGGCATCTTTAACTGCACGTTGTTCGACACCAGTGATACCTGATGGAACGCAGACCACGATACGTGGCTTTGCTAAGTAACGACGCTTATGAACTTTTTGAATGAAGTAGCGAAGCATGCGCTCGGTGGTATCGAAATCTGCGATCACACCATCTTTTAGTGGACGAATTGCAACGATATTTCCAGGAGTGCGACCAATCATCTTCTTGGCTTCAAGTCCAACTGCCAAGATGCCGCCGGTATCTTGATTTACTGCAACCACAGATGGTTCGTTTAGCACGATGCCACGACCGCGCACATAAACCAAGGTATTTGCAGTTCCTAGATCGACCGCCATGTCACGTCCAATGAAGGACAACTTTCCATTTGGATTAGCCATTTACTTCCCTCCGAAGAAAATTGAAATCTCGCGCTCTGCAGAGCTTGGTGAATCTGAGCCATGCACGATGTTCTGCACCACTTTGGTTGCTTGTTGTCTTGCCAAGTCACCACGGATAGTTCCGGGCGCTGCCACCGTTGGATCAGTTGTACCAGCAAGTGAACGGAAACCTTCGATTACTCGTTCGCCCTCAGCTATCAAAGCAACGATTGGGCCGCTCATCATGAACTCAAGTAGTGGTTCATAAAATGGCTTGCCTTCATGTTCTGCATAGTGGCGTTCTAGTAATTCGCGATCTGCTTGAAGCATTCGAAGCGCTGTTACTTCATAACCTTTGCGTTCGATGCGGGCAATAACTTCTCCGATTAAACCGCGACGTACTCCGTCTGGCTTAATCAAAATCAAGGTGCGTTCTTTGCTCACCCGGTCATTCTATTGGGCGTCGCGCTTAGCGACTAATTCTCGCCTGATGGCCTCACCCTTGCGTCCGAAGTAGATAGCGCAGACCCAAAGCAGAATGAAGATTGCAGCGACGATTGATAAGGATGGAACAACTACCGAATAAGCAGCCATGGCAACTTGGAGAATTGAAGCGATGATCCAGCCAGCTTTTCGTTTTAATAATCCGGCAGATAAAAATAGCGATAATGAAATCAGCGAACCGATTATCAGTGCAGTTTTTGAGCTATCTCGCATCGCAAGAAGAAGTGCAAAACCCATCACCATTGATTCCATAACTAAAACCGCAGCGCCTAGCATTCTCATGATCGCTTAAGCTCCTTCAAAATACTGCGCGCTTCCCCAACGGTGATAACCGAACCAGTAATCAAGATTCCCACGCTCTGATCCTCCATCGGATGGTTGGCATCGGCAAGCGCCTTTTCGATGGCGCTCTTCAGATCACTCTCAACAATTACCCGATCTGAGCCAATGTGGCGTTCCGCGATCTTCCTTAACTCATCTGCTGGAAGTGCTCTTGGGGAGGAACTTTGGGTCACGATCACCCCATCCACTACATCTTTTATCTCAGCGAATATTCCATCAGCATCTTTATCTGCAAAGACTCCAACCACGGCAATTACTCTGCCAAATGTGAACTCTTCCTGCATCGTATTGGCCAAAGTTCTCGCTCCATGCGGATTATGTGCCGCATCCAAAATGACAGTCGGATCTCTTTGGACGATTTCAAAGCGCC
>CAZYJU010000179.1:0-1697 GCA_964647945.1 uncultured Actinomycetes bacterium
GTGGGGAGTATCCCAGTCCATCAGCTGCTACCTGAACTGCTTCAACAATCCGTTTAGATCTTTCGTCTAAATAGCTTTCAACGAAACCTGCGAAATGAGGGCTGGCGCCTCGTGAATCAGATGGAATCCCATTTCTATACTTTCCGGTCAGAACTCCGCGCCCTAACGGTGACCAAGCCAACAAACCAACATTTAATTCAAGCGCGCATGGTAAAACTTCATGTTCTATATCGCGATTAAGTAATGAGTATTCATTTTGTGTAGTTGCAATTGGCGCTTTGATAGCAATGGATTCTTGGCGGGTAATCGCACGCGACGTTTGCCATCCTGAATAGTTACTGATTCCAACGTATCTGACTTTGCCACTTTGATAGGCAGTATCTAAAGCTGAGAGGGTATCTTCGAGCGGAGTTTGCGTATCCCATGTATGAACTTGCCAAAGATCTATGTAGTCAGTACCCAATCTTTTTAATGACGCATCTAATTCGTTTAGCAATGCATTTCGAGAGGTATCTACTGTCCGAAGTCCATCGATAAAAGTAATACCTGCCTTTGTGGCTATCACCATCTCGTCACGTTTGAAGAGTGAACCAATTAACCCGCCGATTACCTTCTCTGAATCACCAGCGCCATAAACCGCTGCGGTGTCTATAAAATTTCCACCAGCTTCAATAAATGCGCGAGCTTGATCGGCAGCTTCGTGCTCGTCGGTGTCACGACCCCAAGTCATGGTGCCCAAACCGATCCTGGACAGGGTAAGTCCGGTAGCGCCTGCTCTGCGTAATTCCATGAAACCTCTAACTAGAACCTTTAAAACAACTCGGTGAACCTTGGGTAGATTCCTTACCAAACATAACTTTAGGCGAAGTCAATCTAATTGCATTAACCTTTCACTCTAATGTCCCGAATATTTCTGTTACGTCATGCACATTCCACCGCAAATGCCAAAGGCATTTTGGCGGGACGCTTACCCAATATCTCGCTCTCCGAGAACGGGTTGAAACAACGTGAAGATTTAATCAGCCGGGTATCGGGGGCAAAATTCGATCAAATCATCTCAAGCCCCTTGGAGCGGTGTCTCGAAACTATCAAGCCCTTTGCATCTGATCCATATCTGGCAGACGAATTTCAAGAGGTCGATTACGGCAATTGGACGGGGCGACGCATGAGCTCGTTATCTCGCAACAAGCAGTGGCGAGATATTCATAAGCATCCAGCATCTGTGAGATTTCCAAGCGGTGAAACTTTGCCAGAGGTGCAAACTAGGGCATTACTTGGACTAGATAGAGTTCTACATAATAAGGCTAAAAATATTTTGATCTCTACACATGCCGATGTAGTAAAGGTAATTATCCTGCATGCGCTCGGAACGCACCTTAATAATATTAACAAGGTTTCAGTAGATAACGCAAGCTTCTCAATCGTTGAGAAGAATGGCAATGATTACCGGGTCATTCGAGTTAACGACAATACTTCCAATATTTCGGGACTTTTAAAATGAGCAGAGTGCGAAAGCTTGATCCAGTTGAAAGTTTTATTGTTGGCACTATCGGTCAACCAGGTGAAAGAGAATTCTATTTACAGGCTAAATTCCATGGCGGAATACATAGTTTTGCAATTGAGAAGGGACAAGTTTTAGCTCTTGCAGATCGAATGGCCTTGTTAATTGGAGAGCTAAAAGCTGCTGATTACCGTTT
>CAZYJU010000180.1:0-1670 GCA_964647945.1 uncultured Actinomycetes bacterium
TGAAGTGCAATGCAATTATTTGCCTCGATTATTTTGGCGCTTTGATCAGCAACAATTGAACCGCTCGTTGAAATTCTGGAAACTCGTCCCTCTTTGATGGCGATATCAACTATGGCGCTGTTTAGATTGATGTTACGTATCAAATAACTCATTGTTCACCTGCTAAAAGTAAATAAAGAATCGCCATTCGGACATTAATACCATTTGTAACTTGTTCGACAATCACGCTTCTACCAGAATCCGCAGCATCAGCCGTAATCTCTAAGCCTCGGTTCATGGGGCCTGGGTGCATGATTATCGCGTCGGGTTTCATCATTTGAACTCTTATCTTATTTAAACCATAGTAACTTGAATATTCGCGGGCATTTGGGAAGAAGGATTCCTGCATCCGCTCTAATTGAATTCTCAACATCATAAGCGCATCGATCTTAGGAAGTACCTGTTCGATTGAGTAATTAATAGTTACTGGCCAATTTTCTACGCCAACTGGAAGAAGCGTAGGTGGAGCTACTAAATGCACTTTAGCGCCGAGTTTAGTAAGTAAAAGTACGTTGGATCTCGCTACTCGAGAGTGCAAAACATCTCCAACAATTGCGACATTCAGTCCTGATAAATCGTTTGATCCTTTAGCTAGATGTTTCCTTATAGTGAAAGAATCTAAAAGAGCTTGGCTTGGATGTTCGTGAGTGCCATCGCCAGCGTTGATTACGGACCCTTTTGTCCATTGTGAATCTGCCAATCTTTTTGCTGCTCCAGATGCGCTATGTCTTATGATCACAGCATCTGCACCCATCGCTTGTAATGTCAGAGCAGTATCTTTTAGCGATTCACCTTTAGAGACCGAGGATCCCTTTGCACTGAAATTGATAACATCGGCAGATAATCTCTTAGCCGCTGCTTCAAAAGAGATACGAGTGCGTGTGGAATCTTCATAGAAAAGGTTGACAATGGTCCGGCCACGAAGAGTAGGCAGTTTTTTCATTGGGGCATCTGAGACGCGAGCCAATTCTTGGGCGGTATCTAGAATAGAAATCGCATCTTCGCGAGTTAGATCATCTATCGAGAGCAGGTGCTTAATCATCCAAGAATCACCTCGTCTCTGCCATCAACTTCTGATAAGAGAACTTTTACAGATTGACTGTGATTGGTTGGAATGTTCTTACCAACGTAGTCGGCCCGAATCGGTAGTTCACGATGGCCACGATCTATCAAAACTGCAAGTTGGACTGTCTTGGGTCTACCTAACTCGCCAAGCGCATCTAGGGCCGCTCGGATAGTTCTACCTGAGAAGAGCACATCATCTATCAACACCACATCTCGACCTTCAACCCCGCTATTTTTGATAGAAGCAGAATTGTTAGACGGGATATAAGTTGGCATCAATGCGCGAGGCGCGCGCATTCGTAGATCATCACGATGTAACGTGACATCTAGGGTTCCTGCTTCTAGCGTGACGCCTTCGATCTTAGAGATTAATTGCGCAATACGTTTAGCAAGATGTGCGCCACCAGTTGGGATTCCAAGAATTAAAAGATTGCCAGAGCCTTGGTTGTGTTCGAGAATTTCATGGGCAATGCGCGTAAGCGCGCGCGCCATATCGACTTCATTCATTTATAACCACCTTCCCCACCTCTCTGGATGGGTCTTTAAAGGATCGAGTCGAAGTATAA
>CAZYJU010000181.1:0-1664 GCA_964647945.1 uncultured Actinomycetes bacterium
GGCCGATTCGATCTGGAATTTCAGTTGAGAAGATCGCGGCCAAACGAACCATCCCACCCTCCACCTGCTCGATAAAAACTAAATCGGCCTTATCTATTCCTTCTTGTGGATGCGCTTGATCAGTATCGTCAATCTTTACAACTATTAGCGGACCATCTACCGCTTCCTTGCCACTTATTGCAGATACGGGTTTCTGACTGCAGGCTGTAAGGAGAATGAGCGAGATTAGAGTGAGCACTAGCGCTCTCTTTGCGTCACTTAAATGAAGTGCCGGAACATTAAATTTGCTAAATCGCATCATCTTCAAACTTATAAATAGTAGGTAGTGGTGCGCGCCCTGCTAATCGGAAGAATTTAACGATCCATTTGCCACGGATTTTCTGAGTCCTGGTTACCGCTTCGACATGTAATTTCATGGCGACTCTTATCCGATCCGTTAAATCGCTAAGCTCTTTGAGCAAATCACTTTGAATCTCTGAACTTTCATTTTGAAGCAAGAGCCCTAGCGCTGATGTAAGTCCACTTTCGGCATCTGAACGCTCGCTGATCACCGCTTCACGAGCTTGATGCGCTGCTTGATTAAGAATCAAAGAAAGACCCGGGTCTGCAAATTCTGAATGTGCGATCTCTAAAGCTATTGCAGCTCGTCTTTGCAAAAGGCTATCTAGCGCTGCCCAGCTACTTTCGACTCGGTGATGTAATCGGTCTAAACGAGTAGCCGTGAATGACAGATACCAAAGAAAGAGAATTAGTAGCGCGATTTCAATTGCGGTTTCAGACATCAGTGCCTTTATCTCGGTTCCAGATCTTGTTCCAAGGACGATTCTCAGAACCCAGTCTTATTTTATCCCCACCCACAATTGCCATCTCATAAACTTCAAAGATCTCATTGCCAACAACATCCCAATCGAATGATTGTGCATATTCTTGGCCGATCCTCTTTAAATCGCTTCTAGCAAAATCTTCACGGAAAAGATCAATGACAACTTTAGCTAAATCTGTCGAATCCTCCGATTTAAATAATCTGCCGTATTTGCCATCTTTAAGCAACGCTCTAAAAGCTGGAATATCGGATGCGATAACTGCTGCACCACCTGCTAAGGCTTCCGCCAGAATGATTCCAAAGGATTCTCCGCCAGTATTGGGACCAACATAGGCGCCAACTGATGACATGAAATCTGCCTTCTCTTGGTCAGAGAGTTTGCCCAGGAAAGTTATCCGGCTTCGAAGTTGAGGATCAATCTCGTCAAGAAATTCTTGCGCATTTCCCGGGCCCGCAACTAAAACTTGAATATCAGGCAAAAATCTACTGATGATTGGAAGTGCATCGATAAGAACTTTCAAACCTTTACGAGGTTCATTAAATCGCCCCATGAATCCTAAAGTTCTTCCGCTCCAGTCAGGTTGGATAATTCCAGCCATCTTCTTCGCATAAATTCCATTGGGAATTACCACCGCATCAGTATCTATATGCGCGCGAAGCGTTTCGCGTGCTGCTTCACTAACGGCAATACGTGCCGCTAACTTCTCTATCACTGGTTCGAGAATTGGAACAATCGCAAAACTCGCCTTCTGTTTCTTCGCAGCTACGTGGAATGTACCAACCATCGGTCCTTCGGCTGCCCAACATGCAAGTAAAGAGATACTTGGTATCGCAGGTTCGT
>CAZYJU010000182.1:0-1664 GCA_964647945.1 uncultured Actinomycetes bacterium
GGCCGATTCGATCTGGAATTTCAGTTGAGAAGATCGCGGCCAAACGAACCATCCCGCCCTCCACCTGCTCGATAAAAACTAAATCGGCCTTATCGATTCCTTCTTGTGGATGCGCTTGGTCAGTATCGTCAATCTTTACAACTATCAGCGGACCATCTACAGCTTCCTTGCCACTTATTGCAGAAACCGGTTTTTGACTGCAGGCCGTAAGGAGAAAGAGCGAGATTAGGGTGAGCGCTAGCTTTCTCTTTGCGTCACTTAAGTTAAGTGTCGGAACATTAAATTTGTTAGATCGCATCGTCTTCAAACTTATAGATAGTAGGTAGTGGTGCGCGCCCTGCTAATCGGAAGAATTTCACGATCCATTTGCCACGGATTTTCAGAGTCCTAGTAACTGCTTCGACATGTAGTTTCATGGCGACTCTTATCCGATCCGTTAGATCGCTCAGCTCTTTGAGCAAATCACTTTGAATCTCTGAACTTTCACTTTGAAGCAAAAGCCCTAGCGCTGATGTAAGTCCACTTTCGGCATCTGAACGCTCGCTGATCTCCGCTTCACGAGCTTGATGCGCTGCTTGATTAAGAATCAAAGAAAGACCCGGGTCTGCAAATTCTGAATGTGCGATCTCTAAAGCTATTGCAGCTCGTCTTTGCAAAAGGCTATCTAGCGCTGCCCAGCTACTTTCGACTCGGTGATGTAATCGGTCTAAACGAGTAGCCGTGAATGACAGATACCAAAGAAAGAGAATTAGTAGCGCGATTTCAATTGCGGTTTCAGACATCAGTGCCTTTATCTCGGTTCCAGATCTTGTTCCAAGGACGATTCTCAGAACCCAGTCTTATTTTATCCCCACCCACAATTGCCATCTCATAAACTTCAAAGATCTCATTGCCAACAACATCCCAATCGAATGATTGTGCATATTCTTGGCCGATCCTCTTTAAATCGCTTCTAGCAAAATCTTCACGGAAAAGATCAATGACAACTTTAGCTAAATCTGTCGAATCCTCCGATTTAAATAATCTGCCGTATTTGCCATCTTTAAGCAACGCTCTAAAAGCTGGAATATCGGATGCGATAACTGCTGCACCACCTGCTAAGGCTTCCGCCAGAATGATTCCAAAGGATTCTCCGCCAGTATTGGGACCAACATAGGCGCCAACTGATGACATGAAATCTGCCTTCTCTTGGTCAGAGAGTTTGCCCAGGAAAGTTATCCGGCTTCGAAGTTGAGGATCAATCTCGTCAAGAAATTCTTGCGCATTTCCCGGGCCTGCAACTAAAACTTGAATATCGGGCAAAAATCTACTGATGATTGGAAGCGCATCGATAAGAACTTTCAAACCTTTACGCGGTTCATTAAATCGCCCCATAAATCCTAGAGTTCTTCCGCTCCAGTCAGGTTGAATAATTCCAGCCATCTTCTTCGCATAAATTCCATTGGGAATTACCACTGCATCAGTATCTAAATGCGCGCGAAGCGTTTCGCGAGCTGCTTCACTTACAGCAATGCGAGCTGCTAACTTCTCTATCACTGGTTCGAGAATTGGAACAATCGCAAAACTTGCTTTCTGTTTCTTCGCAGCCACGTGGAATGTGCCAACCATAGGTCCTTCGGCTGCCCAACATGCAAGTAAAGAGATACTTGGTATCGCAGGTTCGT
>CAZYJU010000183.1:0-1627 GCA_964647945.1 uncultured Actinomycetes bacterium
AAACGGATTGTTGAAGCAGTTCAGGTAGCAGCTGATGGACTGGGATACTCCCCACTTGAAGTTGCGTTAGCTTGGGTGCGCGATGCGCAAGGTGTTACAAGCGCGATAGTTGGCGCCAGAACAGGTGCGCAGTTACGCGGAATCTTGCGAAGCGAGGAGATCACTCTTCCCGCCGTGGTGCGAGAAGCTTTAGACGAAGTTAGCTGTTAAGCAAGAAATCTTCTAAAGCTCTGACACCAAATTCCAACGAATCAAGTGGAATTCTCTCGTCGACTCCATGAAATAGCGCCATGAAATCTAAATCTGCAGGCAAACGAAGTGGTGAATAACCGTAACCAACTATTCCAAGTTCGCTTAACGCCTTGTTATCAGTTCCTCCGCTCATCAAATATGGAACCGGTATTCCTTCTGGATCCAATTTCAAGATTGCGTTCTTCATAGCCTCAACGAGGACCCCTTCAAAGGGAACTTCTAGAGCGATATCTCTGGTGACTGTTTCAATCTTAATATTTGGTCCAACTAATTCTTTTATTGTCTCCAATAACTCTGACTCATGGCCAGGTAAGAATCGGCCATCGACATAAGCTGCCGCCTCTTTCGGAATCACGTTTACCTTATATCCAGCCTCTAACATCGTTGGATTTGCAGTGTTCTGAAGCGTAGCTGCAATCATTCTGGCAACGCTTGGAATCTCGACCAGAAACTCTCGGTAATCATCTGTAAGCGGTTTACCCAATGCTTTCGCAATCTCGGTAAACAATTGATTTACTGCATGGGTATAAGTTTGAGGCCATTCATGATTACCGATCTTGGCTACTGCTTCTGATAGCGCAGTTACTGAGTTTTCGTGATTGATGAAAGAACCATGTCCTGCTAATCCGGTTGCAGTTAACTTCATCCAATTGATGCCTTTTTGGGCGGCCTCAATCATGTACAACCTTTTTCCATTAGCAAGGGTTACTGAGAAACCGCCCACCTCGGAGATCGCTTCGTTACAACCTTTGAAAACCTCTGGATGTTCTTTCACCATGTATCTGGAACCGAAAATCGACCCTGCTTCTTCGTCAGCAAAGAAGGCAAGAACAATATTTCTTGGAGGCTTGATTCCGTTGCGAGCCCAATGCCTAACAACTGCCAAGATCATGGCATCCATATTTTTCATATCTACAGCGCCACGTCCCCAGATCGCACCATCTTTTATAACTCCGCTGAATGGATCCACTTGCCATTCATCTGCGGCAGCTGGAACTACATCGATATGTCCATGAAGCACCAAACCTGGTCTACTCGTATCTGAACCTTCAATCCGTGCAATGACATTGCAACGATTGGTTGCAGATTCATAAATATCAGCTTTAATGCCAACCTCTGCCAGAGATTTGACCACATATTCGGCTACAGCCTTTTCATCGCCTTTACCATCGCCATAATTGACGCTTGGTATCTGAATCAATTCTTGGCAAATCTTTATTGCATCTTCAATCAAGTTCATGGAGCGATTATCCCCTCTTATTAACTGTAATATCCATTCTTTTGCTGCTTCAAAATATGTGAAGTAAAGTATGCGCACACGTCCGGGTGGCGAAATTGGTAGACGCGCAAGCTTGAGGTGCTTGTGGCCGCAAGG
>CAZYJU010000184.1:0-1598 GCA_964647945.1 uncultured Actinomycetes bacterium
GCGTTGTCGTAGAGCCAAATGACTTATCGCTTGATTCACGCCATTTAGATATGGTCTTTGCACAAGCAACATTGACTGACAAATTCTTTATGGGCAACGTAGTTACTGCAGAGAATGCTAAAGATGTGATTGCAATGGCAGAGATCATTCACGGTGGTCGTAAAGCTATTGAAGAGATGCCAGCGTTAATCTCATTGGTCAACTGCAACTCTCCACTTCGTTGGGATGATCGCATGTTGGATTCAATGCGCGAATATGTTTTGGCAGGTCAACCAGTTGTCTTCACGCCATTCCTATTGATGGGCGCAATGTCACCAGTAACTATTCCGGCGACATTGGCGCAGCAGATTGCGGAAGCGCTGACTGGAATCGCACTTGCACAAACTCTGCGCCCAGGTGTGCCAGTTGTATTCGGATCCTTCTTATCAAACGTTGATATGCAATCAGGTTCACCACAATTTGGCACCCCAGAATCTGGAATTGGCTTGCTTTGCACCGGCCAAATTGCGCGTAGTTTTAACCTACCTTTCCGTGGCGGTGGAGGATTGAACTCATCGCAATCAGTAGATGCACAAGCTGGTTACCAGACCATCATGACGATGTTGCCAACCTTCTTGGCGGGTACCAACTGGGTAATGCATTCTGCTGGATGGCTAGAAGGCGGTTTGGTCTCTTCTTACGACAAATTCATCGTAGATATCGAAATTCTGCAAGCGCTACAAGCAGAGTTCACACCGCTTGAATTCAATGAAGGATCGCTTGCTTTTGATGCGCATCTTGAAGTTGGACATGGCGGACACTTCCTGGGAGCGGCTCACACAATGGAACGGTTCCGCGATTGCTTCTATCGACCATTCTTAACTAATAGCGATAATTACGAACGCTGGAATCGCTTAGGCGCGAAAGATACTCGCGCTCGCGCCGAAGAGATCTGGAAGAAGAAACTAGAGGAGTATCAGCAACCAGAGATTGATGCTGCAGTGCTAAGTGGCTTGACTGATTACGTCGCAAAGCGAAAGAGTGAACTGGACTAATCATTAACAGCACTCTTTACATCGATGGCAAGTGGCAGGCAGCGAAAGCTGGTAACACTTGGGATGTCACAAGTCCTGCTGACGGTCATTTAGTTTGCACGGTTGCGGAAGCTGGAATCGAAGATGTTGATTTGGCGCTTAGCGCTGCGCGTAAAGCTTTTGATCACGGAGAATTTCCACGATGGAGTTTTGAAAAGCGCTCGCAATTAGTCTCCAAAATTGCAGATCTTATGGAGCGCGATTTATCAATCTTGGCCAAACTCGAAAGCGAAGATACCGGTAAGAGACTTGTTGAAGCCGAGTACGACATCGCAGATGTAATTGCTTGCTTTAGACACTTTGCAAACATTGGCTTGGCAGAACACGAACGAAAGGTAGAGATCGGCCTTTCGCATATTGATTCTCGCGTAGTTCAAGAGCCAATTGGTGTTTGCACACTGATTGGGCCCTGGAACTATCCACTTCTGCAAGTTTCATGGAAAGTCGCACCAGCGCTGGTAGCTGGTTGTACCTTTGTCGTAAAGCCTGCTGAATTAACTCCATCAACTGCAATTCATTTATTTA
>CAZYJU010000185.1:0-1523 GCA_964647945.1 uncultured Actinomycetes bacterium
CGCTCGGACACGCCACCGTGGGCGACTATACGCGAGGGTGAACGTTGCTCGGAAAAGAACTCTGTTAAAAGAGTGGCACATTCTTCTTTCAAAACATCTGAAATTACTTCTACTTTATGTAAAGCACGCGGATCGCGAAGTAAATCGCAAGTAGATCCGGCAGCGCCAGCTTTTTCATCCCAAGCACCAAATACAACGCGCGGAATTCTGGTTTGCATAATTGCGCCTGCACACATTGCGCAAGGTTCAAGTGTTACAACAAGCGTACAGTTATCAAGACGCCAATTACCGAGTGATCTTGCCGCCGAACGAATCGCAACTATCTCTGCATGTCCAACTGGATCGCGAAGTAACTCTCTTTGATTTGCACCAAGGGCAATAATTTCGCCCTTCACATTTAACATTACAGCGCCGACTGGAACATCTTTACTTGCGGTAGCTGCAAATCGGGCGCGTTCAATGGCCGCGCGCATCGCGGGTTCGTAATTCATTTATAGATTCTCGACAATCTCCAAGAACTCATCGCCAAATCCTAGTTGGCGTGCAATTACTTCTAGTTGTTCATCTGGGTATTTTTCCGAATCATCACAGATCATCTGTAGATCCATCGCATCTAGACCAAAATCACTAAAGAGATTGATATCGCCCGCTGGTTCATCGGCGTCATCTTCTTCTGGAGAATCAATATCTAGTAGTTCTAAAACTTCTGCAGCTATTTCATATTCAAGTGCAGCCATAACATCACTTAAAACCATCTGCATATTCTCGCCAACTTGGCGGATTGCAATAAAAAATGAATCATCAACAGTAAGTAATGCAATTGCACCACCATCGACTTGTTGTGCACGTAGGGCATCAAGTGCGATTCCGATATCTTGAATCGCATCATCAGGTAATCGCGATAAATTCCATTTTCCTTCTTCACGCCAGGCAAGAACTGCAAATTCCAAGGTTTCGTTTGCCATCTCACACCTCCCCGCGCTGAAGAAATGAAGCACCTCATAGTTCCACCGATAAGTGAGGTAGTAAAGTGCCGCCATGAGAGTGCTGGTAGCTGATCATCCGCTAATCACTCATAAATTGACGGTCCTGCGTGACAAAGAGACAAATTCGCAAGTCTTTCGCCATCTTGTTGAAGAGTTGGTGACGCTTCTTTCCTATGAAGCAACTCGTGAGGTAAAGATTCATCCGGTCGATATCGTCACGCCAGTTGCGCCGATGAAAGGTGCGATGTTGGCAACGCCACGTCCAGTTGTTGTTCCAATTCTCCGAGCCGGTCTTGGCATGTTAGAAGGAATGATGCGAGTACTTCCAAGCGCTGATGTTGGATTTCTTGGCATGGTACGTGACGAAAAAACTCTTCAGGCTTCAACATATGCCAATCGTCTGCCAGAGGATTTGAGTGGTCGTCAGTGTTATGTTTTAGATCCGATGTTGGCAACTGGTGGAACTTTAGTTGCAGCTATGAATTACTTAATTGAACGTGGTGCAAAAGATATAACTGCAATTACTTTGCTTGCGGC
>CAZYJU010000186.1:0-1509 GCA_964647945.1 uncultured Actinomycetes bacterium
GTTGCAGTAACGATTCATAAACCAAGCGCTCCAGTAAATGGCAATGTTTTGGATATCGCGGTAACCATAGAGCGCCTTAGATGAAAGCAGTTATTGCCCTTGGTTCAAATATTGGTGATACCAAGGCAAATCTTGATTTAGCGTTGAAAATGTTGCGTGAAGCGACCGATGTAAAACAAGTCTCAAGTTATTACTCGACTAAACCAGTCGGCTACACCGACCAACCGGATTTTCTAAATGCGGTCTGCATCATTGAAAGTGAACTACCTGCAATGGCGTTATTGGCGATGTTGCAAGGTATTGAGAAAGTTATGGGCAGAGAGCGAACAATTAAATGGGGCCCGCGGACAATTGATTTGGACATCATCCAGTACGGAGATTTGATCTCTAAAGCAGAGGAGCTAACGCTTCCTCATCCAAGAGCACATGAGCGAAAGTTCGTACTTGAGCCATGGCATGAGATCGAACCTGATGCCATCTTGCTTACTCATGGCAAGATCTCAGATCTATTGCAAAGTTTTTAATTTCTTTTGGTCAGTTATTAATTAAAGTTGTAACTCAGGATAAATAATCAAGGCCAACTTAAAATTGACAGTGTAAGATTTAGATGTTTAAGAAATCTTGGGGTTTACTAAGAAAGGCAGTTTGTGCGCAAGTTATTGATATCTTCGCTAACTTCGGTCGCAGTTGTAGGCATTGTTTATTTTTTACCTTATGGCACTTGGGCTGAAATTGATAAACTTCCAGCACATCCACTAATTGTTCACGCAGTAGTGGTTCTGTTACCCTTAATTTCCATAATTCTTGTAATTGGAATCTTCAAAAAAACACAATTGCAAAGAGCGCACATACCATTGATATTTGTTTTAGCACTTTTGAATGTGGCAGTGCTCGCAGCCAAATCATCTGGAGACTCGTTAGCGGCTGCGGTTGGTTTGCCTGAATTCCATGCAGAGTGGGGAAATAATCTGGTGCCTTTGGCTATGGCTTTGTTGGCCACATTTATTATTTATTCATACTTCACTTTTTACAAGCAGATCAAAAGCATCTCCAAAGTAATAAGCGGCCTTATCTTGATACTTGCAGTTGGCACGACTTGGATGACTTACATTGTCGGGCATTCAGGTGCTCAGAGCGTTTGGAAAGGAAAGTACGCCCAAGCTAAGAATCCAATTGCAGCTGATATCAAAACTATTTCACTTGAGGAAGTTCGAAAGCATGATACTTATACTGATTGCTGGACCGTGGTCGGAGATCAAGTTTTTGACGTGACTAGTTTTATAAATCGCCATCCAGCAGGAAGCCCAGCCATAAAAGAGATGTGTGGGAAAAACGCGAGCGAAGACTTTTTAGGCGAACATTCTGGGCAGAAGGAGCCTGAAATGTGGTTAGAGAAACTGAGAATCGGAACTCTTGCTCCTTGACCTCTAAGTTTTAGCGATACCCTTATCCATGTACCCGGTACCCAAGTTGGACTGGAGTTTTAAAGATGAGCAATACGGGATTTGT
>CAZYJU010000187.1:0-1504 GCA_964647945.1 uncultured Actinomycetes bacterium
CTCGAACTATCAACCACAACTTTATTCTGACACACGTCGAGTTGGTTTGCATGCAATCGCCTTAGAGTCTAAGTTTTGCCACAGCAAGATCCTCGGATAACTTAATTAATAGCTGCAAGGGGAAGGCAGTTAATAATTATGGACCCGGGGATCTTGTCCTTTTTCACTAGCTCTTATCTGAGCTAAATTTTTACAAGCCGCTCAAATCATCTGGAATCTGGGTGGAGCGGACAAACCCAGTTGGATCAGATAGCTCTTTCGCAGTCGGCAATAAACCAGACCAGATCTTGTCGCGATCTTCGATTCCGTTTAGAACTCTGATCTCGCTCCAGAAATTGGTCGCTTCACGAATCTGTCGTGGTGAAACTTCTAAATTAAAGAGCGCTTTGAAAAGTTGTTGAATCGGTGAATTAGATACTCGTTCGCGACGAAGTAGCTCTGTCAATTGGGCAAGCGAAGGCAGACGATTATCTGCCGCTAATTTAATTACTTCTTCGATCCATCCATCGATTAATGCAAGCGCAGTCTCTAATTTCTCAAGTGCGGCAGCTTGTTGTGGAGTCTCTTCAGGCGTGAATAACCCATTATTTAAAGCGATGGTAAATCCATCATTACCATTTTGATCGATTCCGGTTGAAGTTTCGATATTTCGCATCGCTTCTTCAGCTTGACGTTGAATCGCATCTAAATCGATATGGATTCCTTTGCCATACTCTGAAATCGCAGCTTTCATGTAGGAGACCAACCAAGGATTGCTCTCAAATAACCTGACGGTTGCCACTTCGCGAAGTGCAAAATAGATTGCAATTTCGGTCTCTGGAATCTGTAACTCTTCACCAAATTTACGAAGAGTCTGGGGAAGTAGTGATGGTTTAGCTGCATTGATTGCGCTAATTGGAAGCCCGGCATCGTGTGCCCCCTTAGACGCGCTTGCGAGCGCTCCAATGGTCTGGCCCATCTGTGTTGCAAGCATGGAACCGATAAATGAGCGGAGAATCTGGGCCATCGCACCAAGCTGCGGCGCTGGCATCTGCCCCTGTTCTTGCTGTTGCTCATTCATCGCAGCGCTAGCTTCTTCAATTAATTTTGTAATCGCATTGGCAAGACCGGATGCAAGGGGTTCAAAAGTTGAGTGCCAACCATCTATTGAATTGTTTAGCCAATCAATCGGACTGATTGCAGGATGATCAGATGCAACTTGCGGAAAGACGGTTGCTTGATCCAACCAGATATTTGCAATCGAGAGCGCCTCTTCCATCTTTGCTTGATCATTTGCACCGACTGGTTGGCTTCCCTGCGCTTGAATAAAACGCTTTGCAATCTCTCGGATCACATCTTTTGGAAGTGCGCTCTGCGTACCACTTCCAGCGCTTCCAAACGAACCGAAAGGATTCATCGAAAGTAGCGGATTCATGAAACCGAGTGGCATTGCATTTGGCATAATTTTTTGAAACTCCGCCTGCATTTGGCGAATCATTTCGTTTAAATCAAAGCCTTCAGGATT